>JAASTF010000248.1 GCA_021767525.1 Paracoccaceae bacterium | reverse complement strand
GGCGGCGTCGGCGCTTGCACGGATGGTGGCCACCACCTCGTCGACATTGCTGACGGCGACAGCCAGACCGCACAGCACGTGGCTGCGCTCGCGCGCCTTGCGCAGGTCATAGGCGGTGCGGCGGGCAACCACCTCTTCACGGAACGAGATGAACGAGGTCAGGAACCGCCGCAAGGTCAGCGTTTCCGGGCGGCCACCGTTCAGCGCCAGCATGTTGCAGCCGAAATAGGTTTGCATCGGCGTGAAACGGAACAGCTGGTTCAGCACAACGTCGGGGGTGGCGTCGCGTTTCAATTCGATCACCACGCGCACGCCGTCGCGGTCGGATTCGTCCTGGACGTGGGCGATGCCTTCGATCTTTTTCTCGCGCACCTGCTCGGCGATCTTTTCGATCATCGTCGCCTTGTTCACCTGGTAGGGAATTTCGTCGATGACGATGGCGTAGCGGTCTTTGCGGATCTCCTCGACCCGGGTTTTCGAGCGGATGATGACGCTGCCGCGCCCCTCCAAATAGGCCTTTCGCGCGCCGGAGCGGCCCAAAAGGATGCCGCCCGTGGGGAAATCGGGCCCGGGGATATACTCGATCAGCTGTTCGCTGCTGAGGTCGGGGTCGTCGATCAGGGCCAGCGTGGCATCCACCACCTCGCCCAGGTTATGGGGCGGGATGTTGGTGGCCATGCCAACGGCGATACCGCCCGCGCCGTTGACCAGCATGTTGGGGAAACGCGCGGGCAAGACAGTGGGTTCGCGGTCTTTGCCGTCGTAATTGTCCTGAAAATCCACCGTCTCCTTCTCGATATCGGCAAGAAGGGCGGCGGCGGGCTTGTCCATGCGCACCTCGGTATAGCGCATGGCGGCGGGGCTGTCGCCGTCCATCGAGCCAAAGTTCCCCTGGCCGTCCAGCAAAGGCAGCGACATCGAGAAATCCTGCGCCATCCGCACCAATGCGTCGTAGATCGCGCTGTCGCCGTGGGGGTGGTATTTCCCCATCACGTCGCCGACGGGACGTGCCGATTTGCGATAGGATTTGTCATGCGTGTTGCCGGTCTCGTGCATCGCGTAAAGGATGCGCCGATGCACCGGTTTCAGACCGTCGCGCAGATCGGGAATTGCGCGGCTGACGATCACCGACATCGCATAGTCGAGATAGGATGACTTCAGCTCGTCCGTGATCGAGATCGAAGGGCCTGCATGCTCGGGGCGGTCAGGGCCATTTTCGTCTTCGTTTTCAGGGGTTTCCGGCGTGTCGTTCACGTGATCTGCCCGTTCTTTTCTGGCGCTCTAGATATTGTTGCCCAGACTATATCAGAGCCACGATATGGGGTGCAATCAAAGAGCGGCCGGCATGTTGGCAGCCAGGGGGAGATACTGCCAACATACTGTTTTTGTTGAAAATTAATTTCCTTGCGGCATCATTTTCCTACAAGAGCAAAAACGCGAGGTAGAAGATGGATCACCGTGAAACCGAATTGCTGCTGAAAGGCTATGGGCTGACGACGGCCGAGATGTTCTATCACATGCCGGATTACACCCATGTCCTGAACAGCTTTGTCTGGCAGGATTACGATATCGCGCCCGATCATCCGCGGCTGTTCAAGTTCATCGAGTTCTGGAAGGCCGAGATCGAAGGCCCGCTGCATTCGGTGCGCTTTACCCATCGCAAGATGGTGGCCCCGGGTGAGTGGCGCAATGTGGTGGGGGAGTTCACTTTGCACTGAGCGTCGGATTTGGGGGGCGCTGCCCCCGCCGCGCGTGCCGCGCGACTCCCCCGGGGTATTTGAAAACCCGAGAAGTAACGGTTTGTTAACCTTAACTGGCCTAAATCGCCGGGCGGTACAGGCTGGGGAGCTGATGACCGCAACCCGAGAAGGCCCCCTGTTCCGGTAACGGCGCAGGGGGTCTTTGCGTTGCTGCTCTTCTCGGGTTTACAAATACCCCGGGGTGAATTGGCGCGTAGCGCCAAGAGGGGCAGCGCCCCTTTGTCTTTCAGCCCGCAAAAAACCGGCGACGGGGTGCGTCGCCGGAGATTGGCCCGGGTCGGGGGGAGTGTGCCGCCCGGGGTCGTTGTATCAGGGGATGATCCGGGTGTATTTCACGCCTTCCAGCGTCGCGCCCACCAACAGTCCCGCCTGGCCGAAAATCACCGCCAGAATGGGGGCTGTCGACGTGGTGGTTTCCGCGCGGATATTATCGCCCTTGTCGTTGAACACGTACTCCACGTCTGCGCCCGCGGCCCAGCCGGAGGAACGGCGGAATCGCATCAACGCCTCGTCTGTCATGAAAAACAGCACATGCGCATATTGCTGCGCGCCGATCTGCAGGCCGAAACTGCCCTTCGTGGCCGAATAGAAATCGACCGTGGTCCCGCCCACGCGCAGGGCGCCGCGGCCGTAGCCGGCGCCGAAACCAAGGCCTGCCTCGGTCACCAACGGCATGACCAGCTGGCCTGCCGATTTCTGGGCAATGTCGCGGGTCGCGGGGTAGCGGTTGTAGAGAAAATTCAGCGTCGAGTCGACGCGGGCGTCGATGGTTGCGCCGCCGGTGCTGCCCACGCCGTTGCCGCAAGCTGCGGTGACGCCTGCACCAGCAAGCGCGGCCAGCGTAAAGCTGCGTCGGGTAAATCTGGTCATCACATGTGCCTGTATCTGTTTGCCTGACTGCTCGGCCGGCGTTTTTCGCCGATCTGATCATGAAGTATAAAGAGGCTGGCGAGCGCTGTCACTAGGTCTTGTGGCGAATCGGCGGCATGCTGCCAGATTGCGTGGGCCCTGGTCAGCTGTCGTTCAAAAGCCGCGCCACCGCCGGTGCGAAATAGCTAAGCACCCCGTCGCAGCCCGCCCGCTTGAAGCACATCAGCGATTCCAGCATCGCCTTTTGCCCGTCGATCCAGCCGTTTTCGGCCGCGCCTGCGATCATCGCGTATTCGCCAGACACCTGGTAGGCATAGGTGGGCGCGCCGAATGCGTCTTTCACCCGGCGGCAGATGTCCAGGTAGGGCATCCCCGGCTTGACCATCACCATGTCCGCGCCTTCGCGCAGGTCGCGTTCGACCAGGCGCAGCGCCTCGTTCGAGTTGGCGGGGTTCATCTGATACGTGGTCTTGTCGCCGACCAGCGCGCCCGAGGCGCCCACCGCATCGCGGAACGGCCCGTAAAAGGCGCTGGCGTATTTTGCCGCATAAGACAGCAGCATCACGTCTTTGAACCCTTCGGATTCCAGCGCCGCGCGGATCGCGCCGATGCGGCTGTCCATCATGTCGCTGGGGCCGATGATGTCGGCGCCGGCGCGGGCCTGGCTGAGCGCCTGTTTCACCAGCGCGTCCACGGTTTCGTCGTTGGGGACCTTGCCATCGACGACAAACCCGTCATGGCCCAGGCTGTTATAAGGGTCGAGCGCCACGTCGGTCATCACCGCGATATCGGGCACCGCATCCTTGATCGCGCGCGTGGCGGTGTTCGATAGGTTGTCGGGGTTCCACGCCTCGGCGCAATCCTCGGTCTTTTTCGCGGGGTCGGTATAGGGGAAAAGGCAGATCGCCGGGATGCCAAGGCTGGCGGCCTCGCGCGCGGCCTTGACCACGTTATCCACACTCAGCCGGCTGACACCGGGCATCGAGGGCACGGGTTCGACCACGTCGGTGCCGTCACGCAGAAAGACCGGCCAGATCAGGTCACCCACGCTCAGGCTGTTCTCTTGCACAAGGGCCCGGATCTGCGCCGATTGGCGTGTGCGGCGGAAGCGGGTGGCGGGAAACGGGGCCTGGCTGGGTTTCATCGTCTTTTCCTTGGCTGAGGCGTGCAAGAGCACTGGCATGGAATTTCCATCATCTCAAGGGTAGGAATTGCCGCGCAGGGAAGATAAGGAAACGCGATACAAGCTTTGAGGCATGGCTTTGGACTGGTTCGACACCCTTACCACCCTGATCGATCTGCGCTCGTTCTCGAGCGTCTGGTACTGGATTGCCCTGGCGGTGTTGTGGTCGACGGCCAGCCATTGGGTGTTGGGCATCCCTTTCGACATGGTCAGCCGCGCCGGCAGCCGGGGCGGGCAGGCGCAAACCGATCTCGAAGACATTTCGCGCGTGATGACCAACCGGCTGCTCAGCATATCGCGCATCGCGGGGCTGTGGTTGCTGGGGCTGACCTGTTTTTTCCTGACCTCGCTGGCGCTGATCGGGTTTCTGTATCGCGTTCAGATGGCGCAGGCGGTGTTCCTGATGGCCTTTCCGATGGCGATCGTCGGGCTACTTAGCCTGAATACCGCGCGGCTGATCCAGGAACGGCGCGCCGCGGGGGACGAGTTGCGCAAGGTGCTGTGGCGTCACAGGATCATGGTGCAGGTTATTGGCATGATTGCGATTTTCATCACCGCGATGTGGGGCATGTATCAGAACCTAAAGGCTGGTATGGGCAATCATTTCGGCCCCTTGGGCGCGATCGAGCAACAGGTAGACGATGACCCGAATAACGGTTGGGGGCGCCCCGGAGGGGTTTGACGCCCGCCTGATCCTGAACGAGGTGGCGCGTGCGGGCGCGCCGGTGATTCATGTCGCGCGCGATGACAAGCGCATGGCCGCGACCGAGGCCGCATTGCGCTTTTTCGCGCCCGACATGCCGGTGCTGCGCTTTCCGGGCTGGGATTGCCTGCCTTATGACCGGATGAGCCCGCATGCCGATATTTCGGCGGCGCGCATGGCCACGTTGGCCGGTCTGGTCCACGGCGCGCCCAAGCAATTCGTTCTGCTGACCACGACCAGCGCCGCCATGCAGCGCATCCCCGCGCGCGAAGTTCTGGCCGAGGCGGCGTTCACCGCCCGCGTCGGCGAGCGTGTGAACGAAGACGCGTTGCGCGCTTTCCTCGTGCGTATGGGCTTTGTTCAGGCGCCCACGGTCACCGAGCCGGGTGATTACGCCATTCGCGGCGGGATCATCGACATTTTTCCGCCGGGCGAGGCGGGGCCGGTGCGGCTGGATTTCTTCGGTGACGTTCTGGACGGCGCGCGGCGGTTCGATCCGGTCAGCCAGCGCACCACCGAAAAGCTGGATCTGGTCGAGCTGGCGCCGGTGTCCGAGGTGATCCTGGATGACGCCGCCATTCGCCGCTTTCGCCAGAAT
>JAASTF010000247.1 GCA_021767525.1 Paracoccaceae bacterium | reverse complement strand
GCGGCGCACGACACGGCAGTCGCGGTGACGCTGCTTGAGCGAGCGGAGCGAGTTCTTGACCTTCATCGGTCCTCTCCTTTCGTCGCGGCGCGGGCGTGCGCCATTGCAGGTCGTCCCCGAGGGGACAGTGAATTCATGGTGGGCGGTACTGGGATCGAACCAGTGACCCCTACGATGTCAACGTAGTGCTCTACCGCTGAGCTAACCGCCCGTGATGCCGACACTTTCATCGCCCCTAACAAATAGGGGCGCGGAAATCCGCGCCGGTTCGCGTTCCTATAAAAGGAGTCGGCAGGGGGATCAAGGGCTTTTGGTATCGCGATGAAAAGGTCTATGTTGTGGTTCACGAACACCAGGTTGGATGCGCCGGGATGCCGAAACTCGCCTATCATCTGATTAACCCGCAAAAGCGCACCACCAGTGCGGTTTTCGCCTCGCCCCATAGCGGGCGGGATTATTCCTGGAGTTTCATGCGCCGCACCGTTCTGGACGAGCATTCCATCCGCTCGTCCGAGGATGCCTTTGTGGACAAGCTGTTCGCGGCAGCCCCGCAGCATGGCGCGCCCTTGCTGCTGGCCGGCGCGCCGCGCGCCTTTGTCGACCTGAACCGCAGCGCCGACGAGTTGGACCCGGCCTTGATCGAGGATGTGCGCGCCCCGGCCCATAATCCGCGCATCGCATCGGGGCTGGGCGTGGTGCCCCGCGTCGTGGCGGGCGCGCGCGCGATCTATAGCGGCAAGCTGCCCCGCGCCGAGGCGCAGCACCGCATCGACACCTATTGGCGGCCCTATCACGCAACGCTGCGCCGGCTGCTGGACGAGTCGCTGGCCAGTTTCGGCGAGGCGATCCTGATCGACTGCCATTCGATGCCGCACGAGGCGATGGATGGGATCGCCCGCGCCGGGGTCCGCCGCCCCGAGGTGGTTCTGGGCGACCGGTTCGGCGCGTCGGCCAGCGCCGAGGTGGTCGACCAGATCGAAGCGATCTTTGCCGAGGCGGGCCTGACCGTGGTGCGCAACGCGCCCTTCGCGGGCGCATTTACCGCGCAGCATTACGGCCGCCCCACCCGCCGCCAGCACGTGGTTCAGGTGGAAATCGACCGCGCGCTTTACATGAACGAGCAGCTTGTGCGCCCCAACGGCAATTTCAACGAGATGCAGCGCCTGCTGACCCGGGTGATTGCCCGGATCACCGAAATCGGCCGGGCGCGCGACCTGCCGCTGGCCGCCGAATAGCCATCAGCGCAGCGCGCGGCCTTTCAGGATCGCGTCGTCGCCAAACCTTTTGCGAATCTCGTCGGTGGCACGTTCAGCCCTTGCGCGGGCGCGCGCCTGCGGATCCAGCAAGTCGCCCGACAGGTCCGCCGCCTCGGCCCCGCACAGATCCGACAGGCCCACACCCAGCAGGCGATACGGCGTCTTGTGATCGGTCTGGTCGAACAGCGCGCGGGCGTTGCGATAGATCACGTCGGCCATTTGCGTGGCATCCCGCAGGCTGTGCCGGCGCGTCAGCAGCTTGTGATCGGCGCGTTTCAGTTTCAGCGTCACCACCCGCCCGGCCTTGTCCTTTGCCTTGGCGCGGTCGGCCACCTTTTCGGCCATGCGCCAGATATGCCCGTCCAGCAGGTCGGGGTCGGCGGTGTCCTCGGAAAAGGTGGTTTCGTTGGAAATGGATTTCACCGGCGCATCGCGCGACACACGCCGCGCATCCTGGCCGCGCGCCAGGTGCCACAGCCGGTTGCCCATCGACCCGAAGCGCGCGATCAGGTCGCGCTGTTCCCAGCGCAGCAGGTCGGAAAAGGTGCGGATGCCCGCGCCATCCAGCGCCGCCTGCGTGGCCTGGCCCACGCCCCAGATCATGCGCACCGGCTTGTCGCGCAGGAAATCGGCGGTTTCGGCCTGGCCGATCACCGAAAACCCGTGCGGCTTGTCCAGGTCCGAGGCGACCTTGGCCAGGAACTTGTTGTGGCTCAGCCCGATCGAGCCGGTGATGCCCAGCTCGTCGCGCATCCGTTTGACCAGCCGGGCCAGCATGACGGCGGGCGGCTGGCCGTGCAGTCGCGCGGTGCCGGTCAGGTCCATGAATGCCTCGTCCAGCGACAGGGGTTCGATGGCTGGGGTCATTTCCTCCATCATGGCGCGAATCTGGCGGCTGATTTCGGCGTAGAGCTGCATCCGGGGTTTGATGATCACCGCGTCGGGGCAGAGTTTCAGCGCCTGGAACATCGGCATGGCCGAGCGCACGCCGCGAATGCGCGCCACGTAGCAGGCGGTGGACACCACGCCGCGCCGCCCGCCGCCGATGATCACCGGCTTGTCGGCCAGATCGGGATTGTCGCGCTTTTCGACGCTGGCATAGAAGGCGTCGCAATCCATATGCGCGATGGACAGGTCCCACAGTTCGGGGTGGCGGGTGATGCGCGGACGCCCGCAGGCGGGGCAACGGGCCCCGTCATCGAACCGGGTCAGGCAATCGCGGCAAAGGGCGGGCATGGCATATCGCGCTGGTTGGGGTTGGCCCCTTTATATAGGGTGACGCCATGCAGGACGACAGCGATTTCATCGGGGCCAAGCTGGCGCTTTTCCTGGGGCCTGATCTGGCGGTGATCCGGCGCGATGTCTTTGCCGGCCTGCCCTGGCCGGGCTATTGGGATTTTCCCGGTGGCGGGCGCGAGGGGGATGAGACGCCCGCGGCCTGTGCGCTGCGCGAAACGCAAGAGGAGCTGGGGCTGGAGGTGCCGGAAAGCGCGCTGATCTGGCAACGGGCCTTTGTGCGGCCGGATGGCGAAAGGGGCTGGTTCTTGGTGGCGCACTTGCCCGCGGATGCGGCCGCCCGCATCGCCTTGGGCGACGAGGGGCAGGGCTGGGCGTTGATGTCGCCCGATGCCTACCTGGCCGATCCGCTGGGCATTCCACCCTTCAAGGAACGGCTGCGCCTGTATCTGCAAACCGCCGGGCGGTCAGGCGGCTGACAGCTCGTCGACGATGGCCTGGGCCGCGGCGCGGGGATCGTCGGCTTGCCAGACGGGGCGGCCCACCACGATGTGATCGACACCATGTGCCACTGCTTGCGCCGGGGTGGCCACGCGTTTCTGATCGCCCAGGTCGGCACCCGCGGGGCGCACGCCGGGCGTGACGATCAACCGGCCCTGCGCTTGCGGCAGCGCGCGGATCATCGCGGCCTCTTGCGGGCTGGCGATCACGCCATCGGCCCCGGCCTCGAACGCGCGGCCCGCGCGTTCGGCCACCAGCGCCGGCAGGTCCCCCTGTTTGATCAGGCTGTCATCCAGGTCGCCCCGGTCAAGCGAGGTGAGGATGGTCACGGCCAGGATTTTCGTCTGGCTGCCCGCGGCGCCTTCCTTGGCGGCGCGCACAACGTGCGGGTCGCCATGCACGGTCAGGAAATCCAGGTCGAACTGTGCCAGTCCGCGCACGGCGTTTTCCACCGTCGCGCCGATATCAAACAGTTTCATGTCCAGAAAAATACGTTTGCCGTGCTCTTGCTTAAGCTCGTTGGCCAGCGCCAGGCCGCCGCCTGTCAGCATCCCCAGCCCGATCTTGTAGAATCCGACCGTGTCGCCCAGGCGTTCGGCCAGGGACAGCCCGGCCACGGCATTTGGCACATCGAGGGCAACGATCAGGCGGTCATCGGACATGGGCGGCTCCTGTGGTCAACGGTGCCGCCCTTGTCGAAAGAAACGCCGCGCGCGTCAAGCGGCGAGCGGAGTCTCGCTTTCGATCAGGTGCGTGCTGAGCGTGATGTCCGCCAGGTTGCGGCGGTATTCCGGCATCCGGCGGAGCTGCCGCAACGCGTCTTGCAGCAGCGAACGCTGAAGCGCGCTGAGCGATTGGCCGACGCTGGCGGCGATGCGGCAGGCGCAATGGGTGGCGCCCTTGTCGGTCAGCAGTGTCACGACCGCCTCGCAAAAGCCCTTTTCGACACGAAGGCTGGCGAATTCGACATCCTGGATATGCACGGGAAAGCTCCTCACCTTGGTCATCATGGTTAATCTGTTGTTAACCAAAGTGGTAAATTTGGAATGTGGTCCGATTAAGGTGAAAGCGCGGCGGTTTTTCCACCTATGCGTTTGCCCTGGGTCACCTATCCGCACGGGTAGGTCTTGAACGGTGCAGGACGCGATCACACATTGGTGACGAGGCCCGAACCGGGGCGTGCCGCCAAGCGGGCGCCGCAAGACACCGGGCGCTTTGTAAAAGGAGAAGAGCCATGGACTTGTCGAAGTTCACGGAACGGTCGCGCGGTTTCATCCAGGCCGCCCAGACCATCGCCATGCGCGAAAATCACCAGCGTCTGGTGCCCGAGCATCTGCTGAAGGCGCTGATGGATGACCCCGAGGGATTGGCCAGCAACCTGATCAAACGTGCCGGCGGCGCGCCCGAGCGCGTGACCGAAATGCTGGACGTTGCGATGGGCAAACTGCCCAAGGTGACGGGCGACGCAAGCCAGGTCTACCTGGACAACAGCATGGCCCGCGTTCTGGACGAGGCCGAAAAGATCGCCACCAAGGCGGGCGACAGTTTCGTGCCGGTCGAACGGCTGCTGATGGCGCTGGCGATGGTGAAATCCAAGGCCAAGGATGCGCTGGATGCCGGCGCGGTGACGCCGCAAAAGCTGAACGAGGCCATCAACGATATCCGCAAGGGCCGCACCGCCGACACGGCGAGCGCCGAAGAAGGCTATGACGCGCTGAAGAAATATGCGCGTGACCTGACCGAGGCCGCCCGCGAAGGCAAGATCGACCCGATCATCGGCCGCGACGATGAAATCCGCCGCGCGATGCAGGTGTTGAGCCGCCGGACCAAGAACAACCCCGTTCTGATCGGTGAACCGGGCGTGGGTAAAACCGCGATTGCCGAGGGCCTGGCCCTGCGCATCGTCGATGGTGATGTGCCCGAGTCGCTGCGCAACAAGACGCTGATGGCGTTGGATATGGGCGCGCTGATCGCCGGGGCGAAATATCGCGGCGAATTCGAAGAGCGCCTGAAAGCGATCCTGAGCGAAATCACTGCCGCCGCTGGCGAAATCATCCTGTTCATCGACGAGATGCACACGCTGGTGGGTGCGGGCAAGACGGATGGCGCGATGGATGCGGCCAACCTGATCAAGCCGGCGCTGG
>JAASTF010000246.1 GCA_021767525.1 Paracoccaceae bacterium | reverse complement strand
GAACCGGGTGGAGGCATCCGAAAAATAAACCGCGCCATCGGGCCCGATATCGACGTCATCGGCGTAAAGGATCGGGCTGCCATCGGCGGTTTCATCGGCCAGCAGCGTCACCGCACCATCGCGTGACACCGACAGCAGGCCGCGATAGGCATCGGCCACGTAAAGCGTGCCATCGGGGCCGAATTCGACGCCAAGGGGCCGGCCGCCGGTTTGGGCAAAGACCGTGATGCCCGCACCGTCATGGCGCAGGATTTCGCCGTCATGCGTGGCCATGTAGATCGCGCCATCGGGGCCGATATCGGCATCTTCGGGGCCAGTGCGGCCCTGGATATCGACGTACTCCAGCGCGGCCAGCCGGTCATTCGGGGCGTAGGCGCCGGTATAGCCGGGGTTTTCAGGCGCCTCCCACGCGACGGGCTGCACGGATACCGGCCACAGCGCCAGATAGGCCACCAGCGCCACAAGGATCAGGCCAAAGCCCCGCAACACCAAACGCATGAAACACCCCCTTTTCAGGGCGGCGTCAGCTTGCGGCCACCCACAGCCCCTGTTCTTTCACCTGCGCCATCGCCTCGTCCAGCGATTTCCAGGCGCGGTCTATAAGGATGTCGGCCTCGTCGGGCTGCATCACCAAGGGCGGGCTGATGATCATGCGGTCGCCCACGTGGCGCATCACCAGGTTGTTGGCGAAACACCGCTCGCGCGTGATGTAACCCACCGTGCCCGGATCGGAGGCGAATTTCGCGCGGCTGTCCTTGTGCGGGGTCAGCGCGATCGAGCCCATCATGCCCACGATCTTGGCCTCGCCCACCATCGGGTGCTCGGTCAGGCCCTGCCATTTCTCGGCCATGTAGGGGCCGATCACGTCGCGCACATGGGCGACGATGCCTTCCTCTTCCATGATGGTCAGGTTTTCCAGGGCGACCGCGGCAGCGACCGGGTGGGCAGAATAGGTGTAGCCGTGGTTGAATTCACAATTGCCGATCACCTTGGCGATCTTGTCGGACACGATCGAGCCGCCGATGGGCTGATAGCCCGACGAAAGCCCCTTGGCGACGGTCATGATGTCGGGCTGCCAGCCCACGGTTTGCGAGCCGAACCAATTGCCGGTGCGACCAAAGCCACAGATCACCTCGTCCGCGATCAGAAGGATGCCGTATTCGTCACAAATCCTGCGGATTTCGGGCCAATAGCTGTCGGGCGGGACGATCACGCCACCGGCGCCCTGCACGGGTTCGGCGATGAAGGCGGCCACCTTGTCGGGGCCAATCTGTTGGATCGCCTGCTCTAACTGGCGGGCGCGTTCCAGGCCGAATTCCTCGGGCGACATGGTGCCACCTTCGGCCCACCAGTTGGGCTGGTCGATATGGTGGATGCCGGGGATGGGCAGGCCGCCCTGCGCGTGCATCGGGGCCATGCCACCCAGGCTGCCGCTGCCGATGGACGAGCCGTGATAGGCATTCTTGCGGCTGATAATGACCGAGCGTTCGGGCTGCCCCATCTCGGCCCAGTAGGTGCGGACCATGCGAATGTTTGTGTCGTTCGCCTCGGACCCGGAGCCGGCGAAGAAGACGTGGTTCAGATCGCCGGGCGCCAGTTCGGCCAGCTTTTGCGACAGCGCGATGGCCGGCACATGGGTCGTCATGAAGAAGGTGTTGTAATAGGGCAGCTCGCGCATCTGGCGGGCAGCGGCATCGGCCAGCCGGTCGCGGCCATAGCCCACGTTCACGCACCACAGCCCGGCCATGCCATCCAGGATCTTGTTGCCCTCGCTGTCGTGAATCCACACGCCTTCGGCCCGGGTGATGACACGCGCGCCGCGCCCGGCCAGTTCGTCCTGGTGGGAAAACGGATGCATGTGGTGGGCGGCGTCCAGCGCCTGCAATTCGGCGGTGGGCATGTGGTTGGTGATCTGGGTCATGACGGCCTCGGGCTGACGGAAAATGGGCGCGTGTCGCGCGTTGGCCTCAGAATATGATCAAATCCCCGACTGTCAATCGAATCACGGCTCGGCGCCGCGTTCCAACATGGCGCGGACATGCTCCATCCCTTGCAGCATGTCTTCGCGCATGGCGCGGGCCGCGCCCTCGGCATCGCCGGTGCGGATGCAATCCATCAACGCGCGGTGCTTGTCGGGTTGGTTCTGGGTGCCGACGCGGCCGATCATCACCCGCAATGACGGGCCAAAGCGCAGCCACAACCGCTCGGCCATCTCGGCCAGGATGGGGGCGTCTGCGATCTGGTAAATCTTTCCGTGGAAAAGATAATTCTGCTGCAAATAGGCGTGCAGCTCACCCCGGTCGATGGCGCGATCCAGCGCGCTGTCGATCTGCGCCAGCGCGCGCAGGTCATCGGGCGTGGCGCGTTCGGCGGCGCGCAGGGCCAGGTGCGATTCAAGCCATTGCCGGGCAAAGATGATCTCGGCCACCTTGGCGGGGGTCAGCAGCGGCACACAGACACGGCGATTGCCCTGGAATTCCAGCGCACCTTCCGAGATCAGGCGGCGGATCGCCTCGCGCACGGGGGTCATCCCGGCACCCAAACGGGTGCACAATCCCTGGATCGTCACCGCCTCACCCGGGGCAATCTCGCCGAAAAGGATCAGTTCCCGCAATTCGGTATAGATCAGTTGGTGGGCGGGCAGGCCCGCCCCCGCCCCTGACTGTGCGCCTGATTTCTGGGCCAAATCGTTCATCTTTTCGGGAAATCCCCCGGCTGTGTTTCGCGCTCTCTTGCGAGTTTAGCGGCGTCGTGAAAAAGTTTCCACATTGTCCGATGGGACAAGATATGATCAAATTTCAGGTCAAAGGGCGACAGACCCTCGACCGATGGGAGAACAAACATGATGAAACGCTTGATGACCATGACCGCCGCCTGCGCGCTGACCGCCGGTGCCGTGGCCGCAGACGAGGTCCGCGTTTACAACTGGTCCGACTATATCGACGAATCCCTGCTGGAAAAGTTCGAGCAGGAAACCGGAATCGAACTGATCTATGACGTGTTCGACAGCAACGAGGTTCTGGAAACCAAGATGCTGGCTGGCGGCTCGGGCTATGACGTGGTGGTGCCCACCGGCACCTTCCTGCAACGCCAGATCGCGGCGGGTGCGTTCCAGAAGCTGGACAAATCCAAGCTGCCGAACCTGGAAAACATGTGGGACGTGATCGAAAAGCGCACGGCCACCTATGACCCGGGCAACGAATACTCGATCAACTACATGTGGGGCACCACGGGCATCGGCGCCAATGTCGACAAGGTGCAAGAGGTGCTGGGCGAGGATGCGCCGCTGGGCAGCCTGGACCTGATCTTTGACCCGGCGAACATGGAAAAGCTGGCCGAATGCGGCGTGCATTTCCTGGACGCCCCGACCGAAATGATCCCCGCCGCGCTGGCCTATGCCGGCATGGACCCGGACGCCAAGGATGACGAGGCCCTGGCCAAGGCCGAAGAGGTGCTGATGGCCGTGCGCCCGCATGTGCAGAAATTCCACAGCAGCGAATACATCAACGCGCTGGCCAATGGCGATATCTGCGTGGCCTTCGGTTGGTCGGGTGACATCCTGCAGGCGCGCGACCGCGCGGCCGAGGCCGATAACGGCGTCGAAATCGTTTATAACGCCCCCAGCGAGGGCGCGCTGATGTGGTTCGACCAGATGGCCATTCCGGTCGACGCCCCGAACCCCGAGGCGGCGCATACCTTTCTGAACTTCATCATGGATGCGCAGAACATGGCCGCGGCGTCGAACTATGTCTATTACGCCAACGGCAACAAGGCATCGCAGGAATACCTGGCAGAGGACGTGATCGGCGACACCGCCATCTATCCCGATGAGGCGGCGCTGGAAAACCTGTACACGGTCACGCCCTTCGGCCCGCGCGAACAGCGCACGCTGACGCGCCTGTGGACCAAGATCAAATCGGGCATCTGATCCCGTTTCCGGCCCGTGCATCTGCCGATGCGCGGGCTTTTTCCATCATAAGGACCGGGAATGGCGCAGACTGTCTTTGCCCCGTGGGACGACCCCGATGAAACGCCGCTGATCCAGTTCAAGAATGTGACCAAGCGGTTTGGCGACTTCACCGCCATCGACAACCTTTCCCAGGATATTTTCGCGCGCGAGTTCTTTGCGTTGCTGGGCCCGTCGGGCTGCGGCAAGACGACGATGATGCGGATGCTGGCCGGTTTCGAAACACCGACCGAGGGGCAGATCCTGATCGGTGGGCAGGACATGGCGGGCATTCCGCCGAACAAGCGCCCGGTCAACATGATGTTCCAATCCTACGCGCTGTTTCCGCACCTGTCGGTGTGGGACAACATCGCCTTCGGGCTGAAACGCGAGGGGATGGACAAAGACAAGATCGAGGCGCGGGTGTCGGAAATGCTGCGCCTGACGCGGCTGGACCGCTTTGCCAAGCGCAAGCCGCACCAGATTTCGGGCGGTCAGCGGCAGCGCGTCGCGCTGGCCCGCAGCCTGGCCAAGGCGCCCAAGCTGCTGCTGCTGGACGAACCGTTGGGCGCGCTGGACGCAAAACTGCGCCAGGACACGCAGTTCGAGCTGATGGATATCCAGGAAAAGACCGGCACCACATTCGTAATCGTCACCCACGATCAGGAAGAGGCGATGACCGTCGCCAGCCGCGTCGCCGTGATGGACGAGGGCCGGATCATGCAAGTGGCCACGCCCGCCGTGATTTACGAGCAGCCGAACTCGGTCTACGTGGCGGATTTCATCGGTGACGTGAACATCATCGAAGGCGCCGCACAGCCGCAGGGCGACGGGTATGATATCATCTGGGCCGAAGGGCAGCCCAAGCTGCACGTGAAAACCGATAAAACCTTTGCGCCCGGGCAAAAGTGTTTCCTTGCGATGCGACCCGAAAAGGTGGCGATTTCAGCGGACGAGCCCACCGATGCCGCCAACAAGGTGCAGGGGCAGATCATCGACATCGCCTATCTTGGCAACCTGTCGACCTATCACGTGCAACTGGCCGACGGCACGATGATGAAGGCGCAGCTGGCCAACACCCGCCGCCTGTCGCGCCGCAGCCTGACATGGGAGGATCACGTCTGGCTGAGCTGGACCGACACCGCCCCCGTGCTGTTGGAGGCCTGATCGGTGCGGCGCTTCGTCCTGATCGCGGTGCCCTAT
>JAASTF010000245.1 GCA_021767525.1 Paracoccaceae bacterium | reverse complement strand
GCTCATCACCGTAAAGCGGCGCGAAATTGCCCTCGCCCTTGTCGGCGATTTCGGCCACGCGGGTGGCCAGCGCCTCGGTCCCTTCCGAGCCCTTGGCCCAGTGCTGACACAGGATGGCCTCGCTGCCCTGCTCGGCCACGTAATCCTTGACCGCCTGCACCTCGGCGTCGGTGTCGGTGACGAAATGGTTGATCGCCACGACGACGGGCACACCGAATTGTTTGACGTTCTCGATATGGCGGCCCAGGTTCGGGCAGCCCTTTTTCACCGCGTCCACGTTTTCAGCGCCGAGGTCGGCCTTGGCCACGCCGCCATTCATCTTCATCGCGCGCACCGTGGCCACGACAACGACGACCGAGGGCGCCAGACCGGCCTTGCGGCACTTGATGTTCATGAACTTCTCGGCGCCCAGGTCGGCGCCGAAACCGGCCTCGGTCACCACGTAATCGGCCAGTTTCAGGGCGGTTTGCGTGGCGATCACGCTGTTGCAGCCATGCGCGATATTGGCGAACGGACCGCCATGCACGAAGGCGGGGTTGTTTTCCAGCGTCTGCACCAGGTTGGGCTGCATCGCGTCTTTCAGCAGCACGGTCATCGCGCCGTCGGCCTTGATATCGCGGCAGGTGATCGGCTGCTTTTCGCGGGTATAGGCCACGATGATGTCGCCCAGCCGGCGCTGCAGATCCTCCAGGTCGGTCGCCAGGCACAGGATCGCCATGACCTCGGACGCCACGGTGATGTCGAACCCGGTCTGGCGCGGGAACCCGTTGGCCACGCCGCCCAGGCTGGTCACGATATCGCGCAGGGCGCGGTCGTTCATGTCCAGCACGCGGCGCCAGACCACGCGGCGCTCGTCGATCTTCAACTCGTTGCCCCAGTAGATGTGGTTGTCGATCATCGCCGAAAGCAGGTTATGCGCGCTGGTGATGGCGTGGAAATCGCCGGTGAAATGCAGGTTCATCTCTTCCATCGGCACGACCTGGGCATAGCCCCCCCCGGCGGCCCCGCCCTTCATGCCGAAACACGGGCCAAGCGAGGCCTCGCGGATGCAGATCGCCGCCTTCTTGCCGATCCGGTTCAGACCGTCGCCCAGGCCCACGGTGGTGGTGGTCTTGCCCTCGCCCGCGGGCGTCGGGTTGATCGCGGTCACAAGGATCAGCTTGCCGTTGTCGTTGCCCTGGACCGAGTCGATGTAGTCCTGGCTGACCTTCGCCTTGTCGTGGCCATAGGGCAGCAGGTCATCGCTGGGGATGCCCAGCTTGGCGCCGATTTCCTGGATGGGGCGTTTCTTGGCCTCGCGGGCGATTTCGATATCGGACTTGTAGCTCATGGTCGCTTCCCTGAAGGTGGCGCGCTGCGCCTGTTTTGCCCGACCGTGATACTGAATGTGCCGCGGTCGCAAAGCGGCAATTCCGACCTTTCCCGCACTTGTTGCGGCGGCGCGACGGGTTCGGGTTTCTTTTCGGAAAGCGGTGGCGCCGATCAGACGCGGCGCGCGGTGCCCTGGTGCGGCCAGGCCGGTTGGTCGGGGATGTGCAGGCGCAGGATGTCGCCCAGGGCCAGCCGCCCTTCGCGCTGGACCCAAGCCGTGACGCCACGCCGGCCTTCGGCGGCGGGTTTGAACAGCTTGCCCTTGCCGGGCTCGACGCTTTCGATGCTGCGGGCGGGCAGATGGCAGGGGCGGTTCTGCATATCCACCACCAGCGTCGCCCCATCCGGCCCCTGCAGGCGCGACGAGGGCGGCACAAGGCTGAGGTCCGGCAGGCCCTTGATGACGATCGAGGCACCCAGCCGCGCCGGGTTCAGCCGCGCAAGGCCCATCCGGTCGGCGATCTGCGCCAGCTCTTCCTCGGACAGGATCGAGATTTGCCGCTCGTTCACGATGGGCGTGCCCTTTGGATGCTGCGCCACCACGCGGCTGCAAGACGGGCGGATGCGCCCGCCATGAACCGACCCGGCCAGCCCCTCGAATGTCAGGTCGACCGCATCGCGCGGCGTGGCCAGCAGCGCGGTGCGGTCATCGCTTTCGACGATGCCCAGCCAGGTGACGGTCGCGGTGAAATCGGTCGGGATCAGGGCGGGCATAAGCGGCGCTTTCGCAAGGGGCGGTTCGGGTCCACCCTGCCGCGACGGGTGGCAGGGTGCAATCGCCCATTGGTGATGGCGCCCATAACGGTCCGCGATCAGACCCGCAGCATAAAGAACAGCCTGCGGAACGGGAACAGAACGCTGCCATCCTCGGCCCTTGGATAGGCCTTTTCCATCACCGCCTCGTAGGCACCGATCAGCCGGCTCTGCTCGGCCGGGTCCAGCGCTGCCAGCAGCGGGCGGGCGAATGTCGCCTCGGTAAAGCGGCGCACGGGATGGGCCTCGGGGTCGGGGGGCAGCACCTGGTAATACTCGGTCTCCCACAGGGCCAGGTCGCCCAAGCGCGACAAGATGTGGTGGTAATCGGCGGGCAGCAGCACGCCCGGCCCTTGCGCGGCGTCGTAGCGGCCGGGGAACATCTCGTCCGCCAGGCTGTGCCAGACGCGGTGGCTGGGGGCGTTGTTCTGGTGCGGCACCTGCACGGCCAGCGTGCCGCCGGGCGCCAGCATCCCCACCAGGTGCGGCAGCAGGGTCGCGTGGTCGCCCACCCAATGCAGCGCGGCGTTGGAAAAGATTAGAGCGGCCGGCTCATGCGCGGCCCAAAGCGCGATATCGGCCTGGTCCAGCCGGGTATAGAGGCCCAGCCCCTTGGCCTGGGCCAGCATCGCGCCCGAGGCGTCGACCCCGACCAGGCGACGCTGCGACATGCCCCGCGAGCAAAAGCGCGCGGTCAGTTCCGGCCCCGCCGCCCCGTCGCCACAGCCCAGGTCGATGACATCGCCATCGGGCAGATTGCCGATCCGGGCCAGCAAATCCAGCGCGGGCTGCAAACGATGACCCCGGAACCGTTGATAGGCCCCGGGGTCCCAATCTTGCGTCGGCGCACCCACCATCAGGTCGGTTCCGGCTCCATCCCGCCCGAGGGCTTGGCCTTGGGCTTGGTCTTGGGGATGGCGGTGACCGAGGGCGCGTTGCCCTGATCCTCGTTGTCGCCTTCATCCTCGCCGGAATGGGGCGGCTCGCCACGCATCACGCGCTCGATCTCGTCGCCGGTCAGGGTTTCGTATTCCAGTAGACCCTGGGCCAGGCGTTCCCAATCTTCCTTGCGCTCGGTCAGGATCTGGTGCGCGCGGTCATAGCCCTCTTGCACCAGGCGTTTGACCTCTTCCTCGATCAGTTCCTTGGTGTGGGCCGAAACCGAGAAGCCCGCTGTGTTGCCGGAATAGCCCTCATGCGCCTCGGCATAATCGATATTGCCGACCTTGTCGGACATGCCCCAGCGCATCACCATCGCGCGGGCCAGCTGGCTGGCCTGCTGGATGTCGCCGGCGGGGCCGTTCGACACCTCGTCGTCGCCATACTTGATGATTTCGGCGGCCTTGCCGGCCATCGTCATCGCCAGCTTTTGCTCGCATTCCGACTTGTGCCAGTTCAGACGGTCCATTTCCGGCAGGCTGACCACCATGCCCAGGGCGCCGCCACGCGGGATGATCGTGGCCTTGTAGACCGGATCGCATTTCGGCAGCGTCAGGCCGACGACGGCGTGCCCTGCCTCGTGATAGGCGGTCTTTTCCTTCTGATCGGGCGTCAACACCATCGAGCGACGCTCGGCCCCCATCATCACCTTGTCCTTGGCCTGTTCGAAATCTTCCATCGTCACGAAGCGGCGGCCGACACGGGCGGCCATCAACGCCGCCTCGTTCACAAGGTTGGCCAGATCGGCGCCCGAGAAGCCGGGCGTGCCGCGCGCGATGATGCGCAGATCGACATCGGGGCCAAGGGGCGTCTTGCGGGCATGCACGCCCAATATTTTCTCGCGGCCCTTGATATCGGGGTTGGGCACGGTCACCTGGCGGTCGAACCGGCCCGGGCGCAGCAGCGCGGGGTCCAGCACGTCTTTACGGTTGGTGGCGGCGACGATGATCACCCCCTCGTTCGCCTCGAACCCGTCCATTTCCACCAGCAGCTGGTTCAACGTCTGTTCGCGTTCGTCATTGCCACCGCCATAGCCGGCCCCACGGGCGCGGCCCACGGCGTCAATCTCGTCGATGAAGACGATGCAAGGCGCGTTTTTCTTGGCCTGTTCGAACATGTCGCGCACGCGGGACGCACCCACACCGACGAACATTTCCACGAAATCGGAACCGGAAATGGTGAAGAACGGCACGCCGGCCTCGCCCGCGATGGCGCGCGCCAGCAGCGTCTTACCAGTGCCCGGAGGGCCCACCAGCAGCGCGCCCTTGGGAATCTTGCCGCCAAGACGGCTGAATTTCTGCGGGTTGCGCAGGAATTCCACGATCTCTTCCAGCTCTTCCTTGGCCTCGTCGATGCCTGCCACGTCGTCGAATGTGACGCGGCCGTGCTTTTCGGTCAGAAGCTTGGCCTTGGACTTGCCAAAGCCCATCGCGCCGCCGCGTCCGCCGCCCTGCATCCGGTTCATGAAGTAAATCCAGATCGCCACCAGCAGCACGAAGGGCAAAAGCGACAAAAGGAAGGATTGGAACCCGCTTTCTTCCTGGCTTTCGGCGCTGACCGGGATGCCCTGGTCGATCAAAAGTTGGGTGATCTCGGCATCTTCGGGCTTGATCGTGGTGTAATCCTGGCCGTCCTCACCCCTGAAACGAACCCGCTCACCATCCAGGGTGACGCGGCTGACTTCTTCGTTTTCAACCTTCTGGACGAATTCGGAATAGCTGACCGAGGTGCTTTGCATCGTGCCACCCGTTCCGCTGAACAGGTTGAAAAGCGCAAGGATCAGCAGGAACAAAACCACCCAAAAGGCGATATTTCTCGCGTTGCCCAAGGAAAATCTCCCATACATTTTCGGGCCCGGTCGCCGTGACGGGGCCACAGACCTAAGATAGAGATCGCGACGATATCTTCAATGCACAATCACCGGCTGACGAGTGCGGCAAAGAAGTCTTCTTCGTTTCGGGCCAGAACTTGCCGCCAGCCTTCGGCGCGCCCTGCCAGCGGCGCGGCCACCACCGCGTCGCCATGCCACAGCGCCGGGCAAGCCAGCATCGAGGCATAGGGCAAGCCGCTGCCCCGCCAGTCGGGGCATTG
>JAASTF010000244.1 GCA_021767525.1 Paracoccaceae bacterium | reverse complement strand
ACCAGGTGCCGCAATGGTTGGCCATGCCGCCCTTGTCGCAAGCGGTGTTGCAGATCAGTCCGGCCCATATCAGCCACGGCGGCGACGGGGCGTATTACGTTTATCTACGTCGCCACCGGTAGGCTGGGCCGCGCACGCAGCACGCCCACCGTCATCAATGCGCTTGCCAGCAGGAAATAGGCCGAAACGCCCAGGTACTGCAGTTCGATCCCGACACCCAGATCGATCAGCGCCCCGGTGATCCCCGGCCCGATGGCCGAGCCCAGGACCATCACCGCCGCCGCCATCGCCTTGATCGCGCCGATATGGGCGGTGCCATAGAACTCGGCCCAGAATGCGTTAATCAGGGTCGAATTTGCACCCGTCGTCAGTGCCAGGAAAAACATCCCCACCAACGCCCCGGCCGGGGTGGCGGCAAGGGAAAACGCGATAAATCCAGCGACCATCGGCAATTGATAGAACGGCATCAGCCGTGCGGTGCCGACACGGTCTAGCGCCCAGCCCGACAGGATCATAGCGCCAATGCTCATCGCGGTGAAAACAGGGAACAGGGCCACAAGCTCAAGTTGTGCCCAGCCCTTGATTTCGGCGTAATGCACCTGCTGGAAAAAGAATGCGGTGTTGAACGCGGCTGGGCCCAACAGCGCGGGCACCATGAACCAGAACAACGGGTGTCGAAACGCCTGTCCGCGCGTCCAGTGGCGGCCCTCCATCCCCGGCGACTGGCTTTCCTGCGCCCAGCTTTGCGGGGTGCGTTCCTGCCGAAGCAGCAACAAAAGGATCGGAATGCCCAGCAGCGCCATGCCCGCCGCCACGACCCACAGGTTTCGCCAGCCCACGGGCTCCATCAGCGAAACAAACACGATAGGCAGCAGCGCCTCGCCCATGGCAAAGCCCAGCAAGGCAATCGACAGCGCCCGCCCCCGCATCTTGACGAACCAGCGCGCCATCGCCACGACGGCCACGTGGCTTGTCATGCCCTGGCCGCAAAACCGCAGGGCCAGGATAACGCCCGGCAGCATCCAGGCCGCTTGCGCCGTCGCCATCCACACACAGGCCCCCGCCAGCATCAGCAAGACCACCGGGGCCAGGGCGCGCACGCGAAAACGGTCGGTCGATCCCCCGGCCCAGACCATGATCGCGGCCGAGGCGGCGGTGCCCAACGTATAGATCCCGCCCCATTGCCCGTGGCTCAGGCCGAACTCGGCCCGGATTTCACCTGCGAATAGCGAGATGAAAAAGGTTTGCCCGAAACTGGACAGGAACATCAAAAGCGCCCCCGCCGAAAGCCAGCGCGCGTTCAGCGCGAAAAAGTCGCGCAGGGCGGCGCTGCGCATCAGTTTTGCAACACAAGCTGCGGGGACAGGATCAGCTGGGTGGCGTTCTGCACGGTGATCGCGGTGCCCGGCAAAAGCCCCGACCGCCCGGCGCGGTCGCGCTGGAACGCGGCGTCCAACTCGGCACTTTGCCCCAGGATTTGTATCAGCACCGGCGAGTTGCCCAGCGTGAAGTGCTGCAATCCGCCCTCGGCAAAGGCGGTCACGTCGACCAGCGTCACGGGAAATTCTGCCAGCGCCTCGGGGTCGGTCAGGTTGCCCAACCTTTTCCCCTGACCATTCAGCCGCGCCGACAGCGCCAGTGCCCGGTCGCGCGCGTTGACGAAAATCGCAAAGGGTTCGGGCAAGGTGGCGATGCGCCGGGCCTGCGTTTCGAACAGGTCCACATCCAGGTCGGGCGAAATCAGGATGACACCACCCAGGGCCCGATCCGCCCAGCCGGGTTCGCGAATCTCGATCTGGCGCAGGGTTTCCATCACCAGCATCGTGCCCAGGGAATGCCCCACCAGAATGATCCGGCGCGCGCCCGCGTTGCGCAGGTCGCGCAGCACCTGTTCCAACCCGTCCCGGGCGAACAACACGCTGTCGCGATCATAGGTATAGCCAAGGGGGTTCGCCGCGCTGGGCCACGAGTAATGCACCGGAACGCCAGGCAGATCGAGGTCGTGGTAAAGCTGCGCCATCCGGTAAACGCCATCCAGAAAGCTGTTGTTATAGCCGTGCACGAACAGGGTGATTTCACGCTCTTGCGGGGTGACCTGGCGCAAGGCGGCGCTGATCCGGTTCGTAAAGGCGGCGTTGGATGACAGGTCGTCGCGCGCGGCAACGGTGAATTCGCGCTGCGGATCGGGATCGGCGAAACCGGCCTTGATCTCGCCCGGCTCACGCTCGGGCGGGATCGACACCGACAAGGTGGTGAATGACAGCTCTTTGGCGCGGTCGCGACCGAACCACCCGTTTTCCGACGGCGCGCGCAGCGTGGCGACATGCACATCGCGCACCGTGCCGACGCCCAGCGCCTCGGGCACGATCATGGTGGTGCCACGGTCGACACAGGCCGCGATAAACATGACGGCGACAAGAATGAAACCGCGACGCATGACACACCTTTTCCCGGAACACGTTGCACAAAGGGTAATTGGCTCCTACCACAAAGGCCAGAGCCATGCCTGGCGGAACGCTGCGTTCCGGGCCCACAGGCAATAAACTGCACCAGGGGGACGACATGTCAGATCCGGTTCGTGTTTTTGACGGTCACAACGATGCGCTGCTGCGGCTGTGGCGTGACGACCGGCCGGCGACCCAGGCATTTGCGGTGGAAAGCCCGGGCCACATCACCCTGCCCCGCGCCAGGGCCGGCGGGTTCGGTGGGGGGTTTTTCGCCATGTTCGCGCTGGATCCCCAAGTGGGGCTGGATTTCGCGATCTTTGATAATCCGCCCTATGACACGCCTCTGCCCCCGCAGATGTCGCGCGACGTGGCGTGGCGGGTCATCATGGGCCAGGCGCAGGTTGCGCAAGAGCTGGATCAGGCCGGCCAGGTCTGGATGTGCAAAACCGGGGCCGAGCTACGCCGCGCCTGGAACGCCGGCGATCCGATGGCGATGGTGCTGCACCTGGAAGGGGCCGAGTGTATCGGGCCGGATTTGGCCGAATTAGATACGCTTTTCGATCTTGGCCTGCGATCCATCGGGCCGGTCTGGTCGCGGCCCACGGTTTTCGCGCACGGGGTGCCGTTTCGCTATCCGTCCGACGGCGACACCGGCCCCGGTTTGACCGCTGCGGGCCGTGCGCTGGTGCGGGCCTGCGTTGCGCGCGGCATGGTGGTGGATTGCAGCCACATGACGATGAAGGGGTTTTACGACGTGGCCGACGAAGGCGCGGCGCTGGTCGCCACCCATTCCAACGCGCACGCCGTCTCGCCCTCGGCGCGCAATCTGACTGACGATCAGCTGCGCGCCATCGGCCAGACGGGCGGTATGGCGGGGCTGAATTTCGGCACCGTGTTCCTGCGCCCCGATGGGCGGCGCAATGCCGCCGGCGCGCTGGATCATGCCATCGCGCATCTGGACCGGATGATCGACATGGCGGGCGAGGATCACGTGGGCCTGGGCAGCGATTTCGACGGCGCACCTATGCCCGAAGGGCTGGACAGCGCCGCCGACCTGCCAAACCTAGTGCAGCGAATGCGCGATGCGGGCTATGGCGACCAGTTGATCGCCAAGCTGTGCCACGAAAACTGGTTGCGCTTTTTGGAACGCACCCTGCCTTAGGCGCTACAGGACATACCGGCTTAGGTCGGTGTCGCGGGTCAGCTCGCCCAGGTTCTTTTCGACGAAATCGGCATCGACCGTCACGGTTTCACCGGCCTTGTCGGGCGCGGTGTAGGACAGTTCTTCGAACACCCGCTCCATCACCGTATACAGCCGCCGCGCGCCGATATTCTCGACCGACTGGTTCACGTCCGCCGCGATCCGCGCCAGTGCCTTGATCCCGTCCTCGGTAAAGCTGACGGTGACCTCTTCGGTTTCCATCAGGGCAGTGTATTGCCGTGTCAGCGCGTTGTCGGTTTCGGTCAGGATGCGCACGAAATCATCCTCGGTCAGCGCGCGCAGCTCGACCCGGATTGGCAAACGCCCCTGCAATTCCGGCAAGAGGTCCGACGGCTTGGCGATATGGAACGCGCCCGAGGCGATGAACAGGATATGGTCGGTCTTGACCGGGCCGTGCTTGGTGCTGACCGTCGTGCCTTCGATCAGTGGCAGCAGGTCGCGCTGCACGCCCTCGCGGGATACATCGCCGCCGCGCACGTCTTGCCGGGCGCAGACCTTGTCGATCTCGTCCAGGAAGACGATGCCGTTCTGCTCGACCGCTTCCAAGGCGGTCGATTTCACCACCTCTTCGTCCAACAGCTTGTCGGCCTCTTCCGCGATCAGCGTGTCATAGCTTTCGGCCACGGTCATCTTGCGGCGCACGGTGCGCTGGCCGAACGCCTTGCCGAACAGCTCGCCCAGGTTCATCATGCCCATCTGCCCGGGTTGGCCGGGGATATCCATCATCCCCATCGGGTTCGACGTGTCGGCCACGTCCAGTTCGATCACGGTATCGTCCAGCTCGCCGTTCAGCAGCTTTTTGCGAAACATCTCGCGCGTGCCTTCGCGGGCGTCCTCGCCAGCGATGGCCGTGATCACCCGTTCCTCGGCGGCCTTGTGGGCACGCGATTTCACCTCGTCGCGCATATACTCGCGCGTCATTGCGATTGAGGCATCGACCAGGTCGCGGACGATCTGCTCAACATCGCGCCCGACATAGCCCACCTCGGTAAACTTCGTCGCCTCGACCTTGATAAAGGGCGCGCGCGCCAGCTTGGCCAGGCGGCGGCTGATCTCGGTCTTGCCGACGCCGGTCGGGCCGATCATCAGGATATTCTTGGGATACACCTCGTCGCGCAGGTCATCGCCCAGCTGCTTGCGCCGCCAGCGGTTGCGCAGCGCCACGGCCACGGCGCGCTTGGCGTCTTTCTGTCCGATGATGAACCGGTCCAGCTCGGATACGATTTCGCGGGGGGTCAGATCGGTCATTTGGAAATACTCTCTACGGTCAGGTTGCCGTTCGTGTAGACGCAGATATCAGCGGCAATCGCCATTGCCTTGCGGGCGATCGCCTCGGCGTCCAGCCCGTCGGCCTCCATCAGACCGCGCGCGGCGGCCAGCGCGAAATTCCCGCCCGATCCGATGGCGGCCACATCATGCTCGGGCTCCAGCACGTCGCCAGCCCCGGTGATCACGAACAGGTCGCTGCCATCGGTGACGATCAGCATCGCCTCAAGCTT
>JAASTF010000243.1 GCA_021767525.1 Paracoccaceae bacterium | reverse complement strand
TTCACGTCATGCACGCGCTCTTCGCCCAGCTGGCTGTCGCGCAGGCGGCTGACGGCGTCGTATTCGTAAAGCCCCTGTTGCGCCTTGGTGGTCGACTTGATGTTCCATTCGATCATCCGCAGCCCCAGCCCGTCGGCCACCTGGCGGGCGAGTTCGGTCTTGCCGGTGCCCGGCTCGCCCTTGACCAGAAGCGGACGTTCCAGCGTGACGGCGGCATTTACCGCGATGGTCAGGTCCTCGGTCGCCACATAGGCGTCGGTGCCTTCGAATTTCATGGATCATCAACCCTTTTTATACGCGTTGCGCGGCAACCTAGCGTGATGCGCGCGGCCCGGCAATGCGCGCTTGTGCTTTCCCGTTTTTGGGGTAGTGACAAACCCCGGTGGCGGGTGTATTTGCCTGCCCGAGGGGGTGCCACATGCCACAGGAAAGCCTGAATGCAGTTGGCCTTGATGAGGGAGCGGATATGAAAGCCGAAGTCTTTCTTCCCGACGATTATCGACCGGCGGAAGATGAACCATTCATGAACGAGCGGCAGACGGAATACTTCCGTCGCAAGCTGGTTGCCTGGAAAGCCGAGCTGCTGGAAGACAGCCGCGACACGATCGAAGGCTTGCAGGAAAGCACGCGCAATATCCCCGATATTGCCGACCGGGCCAGCGAAGAAACCGATCGCGCGATTGAACTTCGCACGCGCGACCGCCAGCGCAAGCTGGTGGCCAAGATCGACGCGGCGCTGCGTCGCCTGGAAGAGGGCGAATACGGCTATTGCGAGGTGACCGGCGAGCCGATCAGCCTGAAACGGCTGGACGCGCGCCCGATCGCCACGATGAGCCTTGAGGCGCAAGAGCGTCACGAGCGTCGTGAAAAGGTGCATCGCGACGATTGACGCGCCGCGACGACCCCAGACTGCAAGGACGCCGGGGCCGCCGCCTCGGCGTTTTTTCATTACCGAGGGCAGGGCATGGATCTGAGCCGGATCAAGACATTGGTGATCGGCGGTGGCATCGGCGGCCTGGCCGCGGCGCGGGCGCTGGCGATGGCGGGGGCGGATGTCACCGTGCTGGAACAGGCGCCCGAGATTTCCGAAGTGGGGGCCGGTATCCAGGTCAGCCCGAACGGGTTTGCCGTGCTGCGGGCGCTGGGGCTGGATGCGGCGCTGGCGGACCGCTCGGTGCAGGGCGAGGCGGTCAGCCTGCGCGATTACCGCATGGGCGAGGTGCTGCGTCTGGACCTGACACGCCTGGCGCGGCGCGATTACCATTTCGTGCACCGGGCCGACATCATCGACGTTCTGGCGCGCGCGGCCCGCGATGCCGGTGTCAAGATCCGGCTGTTGCAGCAGGTGGCCCGGGTCGAACCCGGCGCGCGTCCGCGGGTGATCCTGCAGAACGGCGACACGCGCGACGCCGACCTGGTGATCGGTGCCGATGGGTTGCATTCGGTGATGCGGCCGATGCTGAACGGCCCGGCGGCGCCGTTCTTTACCCGCCAGGTGGCGTGGCGGGCGGTGGTGCCCAATGTCGAGCGGCGCGGCGCGCAGGTGCATGTGCATATGGGCCCGGGGCGGCACGTGGTCAGCTATCCGCTGCGGGACGGGTCGATCCTGAACATCGTCGCGGTGCGCGAGCAGCGCGACTGGGTGGCCGAAAGCTGGACGCAGCAGGACGACCCGGCCAACCTGCGCAAGGCATTCGACGATTTCGGCAGCGATGTGACCGCGATGCTGGCGCGGGTGGGCGAGGTGCGGCAATGGGGCCTGTTCCGCCATCCCGTCGCGCCGGTCTGGCACGATGAAAGCTGCGCCTTGCTGGGCGACGCGGCGCATCCCACGCTGCCCTTCCTGGCGCAGGGTGCGAACATGGCGCTGGAAGACGCGTGGGGGCTGCGCCGCGCCTTGCAGGAAAGCGCCGACATGCCCGCGGCGCTGGCGCGTTACCAGGCGCTGAGGGCCGCCCGTGCGCGCCGGGTGATCGCGGCGGCCAGCCGCAATGCGTGGAAATACCACCTGAGCTTTCCGCCTTTGCGCGGGGCGGCGCATTTGGCGCTGCGGCTGGGCGGCACGCTGGCGCCGGGCCGGATGCTGCACCAGTTCGACTGGCTTTATGGCTACGACATCACCAGGGCGGCGTGACCCAGCGGGGCGCGCGTGCCGCGCGCGCATGATGCCTCGTCTTCGGCCTGTGGCCTTGGCTCGGGCGGGTGCCGGGCGTCGCGCGGCGGTTTAATTGTCCAGCGTGATCCAGACCGGCACGTGATCGGACGGCTTTTCGCGCCCGCGCAGGTCACGGTCGATCTGGCAGTCGGTCATCAGGTCGGCCACCTGCGGGCTGAGCAGGAAGTGGTCGATGCGAATCCCCTCGTCGCGGTTCCAGGCGCCGGCCTGGTAATCCCAGAAGGAATAGTGCCCCGGGGCCTGCACGCGGGCGCGGAACGCCTCGGTCAGGCCAAGGTTCAGGATGCGGCGAAAGGCGGCGCGGCTTTCGGGACGAAACAGCGCATCCTCGCGCCATTTGTCGGGGCTTTTGGCGTCTTCCTCTTGCGGGATAATGTTGTAATCGCCCGCCATCAGGAACGGCGTTTCCTGCGCCAGCAGGTCTTGCGCGCGGACGCGCAGCCGCTCCATCCAGGCCAGTTTATAGGCGTATTTTCCGCCCTCTACGGGGTGACCTTCATCCGTCAGTTCAACCGGGTTGCCGTTGGGTAGGTAAAGCCCGCACAGGCGGATCGCGGTTTTGCCCACCACGGTCGCCTCGATATAGCGGGCCTGTTCGTCGCTGTCGTCGCCGGGCAGGCCGCGCGTCACGTCTTCGAGCGGGAGCTTCGACAGAATCGCGACGCCGTTAAAACTTTTTTGACCATGTGTTTCGACATTGTAGCCGCGATCCTCGAAAAGCTCGGTCGGAAAGGCGTCATCGACCGACTTGATCTCTTGCAGGATGGCGATGTCGGGCTGGGCGTCGTCCAGCCAATCGCACAGGGCCTGATGCCGGGCCTTGATGCCGTTGATGTTGAAAGTGGCGATTTTCATGTGCGGCCCCTTTGCAAGCTGGGGGTTTCTATCGCGCAGCACCGCGCCCGGTGCAAGGGCGATCCGCAAGCTGCGACCATAAGTAGAAAGAATCAGTTGACGCACACGCAAAAGTGTATTTGCTTTACTTTACACAACCCAAAGGAGAGTAAGTCATGACAGCAATTCGCAAGTCCGCCGAAACCCATGCCGCATCGATCGACGCCTGCCTGCACGGCGGCGAGGCGGTCGAGATGTTCTCGTCGGGCGCGGCGCCCAGCAGCAGCGACCTGTTCACCGGCAGCGCGGTCGAGATGTTTTCGTCGGGCGCGGCACCGATGATGAGCGCCGATCTGACCACCGGCGCGGAAACCGGTCTTTTCTCGTCCGGGGCGGCGCCGGTGACGGGCGAATTGGTGTCCTTGTTCAGTTCGGGCGCGGCGCCGGCGGCGCAGGCGCGGCTTGACGACGGAACGGGCACGCACCTGTTTTCGTCGGGCGCCTGAGCGCGGATCGACCACGGCGCGCGGGGGCTGACATGGCCGAAGTGATCCAACTTGCCAGCCGCCCGCGGCCCCAAGCGGGGGCCGCCGCGCTGGCGGCCCTTGTCACCGCCTTTTGCGACGAAAGGCGCGCGCCGGGCGATGTTTTCTGGCTTAAGGAAAACGCCGAGCTGTTGAACGTGCTGGAATCCACGGGGCAGGGCGATTGCGATCTGCTGGCCCCCTATCGCCCGTTCTATGACAGCCTGCCCGAGCGCCTGAAATTCTTTCCGCAGTATTACCGGTTCCTGCTGTCCATCGCGCTGGACCTTGAAGATATGGGCCTGCCGGGCGATCACGCGGCGCGCATGGCCGAAACCGTGGCGCGGCAGGGGCTGGCGCAGGCCGAGCTGTCCGATCTGCAACGCGCCGAGGCGCGCCGCCTGTTGGCGCGCCGGGGCCTGGCGGTGGCCGATGTGGGGCTGACCGACCGCTTGCGCGCCTTCACGCAGCGCAGCGCCACCTTTGCCCTGCCCAACCGCAAGGCGGCATACGAGCTGACGCATATCGTGTTCTACCTGTCTGAATACGGGCGGCGCGACCCCGGGCTGGGGCGGCAGGCCATCACCTCGTTGCGCTATGCCGGGCTGGTGGCGCTGCTGGAACATAATTCCGACCTGCTGGCCGAAATCTGTATCGCGTTGCGATTTGCCGGGGCCGATGTGCCGAAGGCGTGGCAGGCCTGGCTGCGCGGAAGGCTGGGCGCGGCGCGGCTGACCAGCGGCGCGCAGGCGGCCGGGCCCGACAGTTATCATGACTGGCTGATGGGGCGCTGGATGCTGGCGCTGGACGGTGCGGCGCTGTGCGAGGGCAGCCTGCGCGCGGGGTCCATCGCGTTTCACATGCCGCCGCCGGACGGACCCTTGCGCGCGCTCTCAGAAAAATTGCTGACCTTGGGCGAAGCACGTTCGGCCGATTGGGCGCGGATGCGCCCGCAGCTGCTGCCGGCGCTGGGCGCATCTGCGCAATCGACACTGGCCCTGGCCGAGGCCGCGCCATGGTTCGACGCGTTTTTCGCGCAATTCGTGCGGGCCTGACCCGCGCCCGATCAGATCGAGAACGACGTGCCGCAGCCGCAAGACGAGGCCGCGTTGGGGTTGTCGATGACAAAGCGCGCGCCGATCAGCTCGTCCGCGAAATCGATGGTGGCCCCTGCCAGAAACGGCAGCGACACGCTGTCGACCACCACCTTTTGCCCGTTGCCTTCCAGCACCAGGTCATCCTCGGCCGGGTCGTCCAGGCGGATGTCGTATTGAAAGCCCGAGCAGCCGCCACCCTCGACCGCGACGCGCAGCGCCTGGCCCTGATCGGCGGCGCCGATCTCGGCCAGCCGGGCAAAGGCGCGTTCGGTGACATTCGGGGGCAGTTGCATCGGGGCCTCGCGGCGATGTTGCGGTATCTCATGAATATGTCGCGCACGGCGCGGGGTTTCAAGGGCAGGGCGGGCCCGCGCGCGGGGTTGTGACCGCGGGGCGGCGCGGGTTAACTGCGGGACAGACAGGCACAGCGCAGGCAGCGACCCGACATGACACTTCAGCCCTATGCCAGCGACCCGGCAAAATCGCGCGGGCGGCGGTTTACCGAAGAGGAAAGCGCCTTTCGCTCGTGCTTTCAGCGCGACCGCGACAGGATC
>JAASTF010000242.1 GCA_021767525.1 Paracoccaceae bacterium | reverse complement strand
TGCGCAACACCCGCGTTGGCAACCTGATGGGGCTCTGCGCCACCACGCTGCCCACGGGCACGCCCGGCTGCGGGCTGATGCTGATGGGCGCGCCCATGCAAGAGGAACGATTGCTGCGCCTCTCCGCCGCTGCCGAACAGGCGCTGTCCTAACCCTTCATCTTGCCAGATAAACTCCCGCCGGAGGCCCCCACCGGCCACTGGCACCACGCCGGGATGTGGCCCATCACCCGCCACCAGGCGGCCCGAGCCGAAGGCCAAAGGCCGTAGGCGAGACAGCCTGCGCGCGGCGCAGCCGCGCTCAAACTGACAACACGGGTTGATTCCTTTGTCATGCGGCACGATTTCCTGTAGGACGCCGCCCTGACCCAAGGATCACGCGCCATGACCGACGAAACACCCAGCACACCCATCACGCAAGACGTGATGACCATCCCCCGCAAGCTGCCCGAGGGGCCGCGAAACCTCGTGGGCCTCACCCGCGACCAGCTGCGCGCGGCCCTGATCGAGATGGGCACGCCCGAAAAGCAGGCCAAGATGCGGGTCAACCAGATCTGGCAATGGGTCTATTACTGGGGTGTGCGCGATTTCGACGCGATGACGAACCTGGCCAAGGATTACCGCGCCAGGCTGGCCGCGCATTTCACCATCGAGGTGCCCGAGATCGTCAGCAAGAATGTCAGCCTCGATGGCACCCGCAAGTACCTTGTCCGCATCGCCGGCGGGCACGAGGTCGAGGTGGTGTATATCCCCGAAGAAGACCGCGGCACCTTGTGCATCTCGTCCCAGGTCGGCTGCACGCTGACCTGTTCCTTCTGCCACACCGGCACGCAGAAACTGGTGCGCAACCTGACGGCGGGCGAAATCGTGGGCCAGATCATGCTGGCGCGCGATGATCTGGGCGAATGGCCCGAGCCGGGCGAAGGCATGGGTCAGCGCCCGCGCCTGTTGTCGAATATCGTTCTGATGGGCATGGGCGAGCCGCTTTATAATTTCGAAAACGTGCGCGACGCGATGAAGATCGCGATGGATGGCGAAGGCATCAGCCTGTCACGCCGCCGCATCACCCTGTCCACGTCCGGCGTCGTGCCCGAAATCGCCAAGACGGCCGAAGAAATCGGCTGCATGCTGGCCGTCAGCTTTCACGCCACCACCGACGAGGTGCGCGACAAGCTGGTGCCGATCAACAAGCGCTGGAACATCGAAACGCTGCTGAATGCCTTGCGCGACTATCCAAAGGCCTCGAACAGCGAACGCATTACCTTTGAATACGTGATGCTGAAGGGCATCAACGACAGCGACGAAGACGCCCGCCGCCTGGTGAACCTCATCAAGGGCATCCCGGCCAAGATCAACCTGATCCCCTTCAATGAATGGCCCGGCGCGCCCTACCAGCGCAGCGACTGGTCGCGGATCGAGAAATTCGCCGACATCATCTACAAGGCCGGCTATGCCAGCCCGATCCGCACACCGCGGGGCGAGGATATCATGGCCGCCTGCGGCCAGTTGAAATCGGCCACCGAACGCGCCCGCAAGTCGCGCGCCCAGATCGCGGCCGAAACCGGCACCGGGGGATAACCCCATGCCCGATCTCGCCCCCCTTCCCCGGCCCGACGCGGCCGATGGCAGCCCGCGCCTGATCGGCGTCGAGATCGAGTTCGCCGGCATTCCCGAGGATCGCGTGGCCGACGTGGTCACGGGCAGCCTTGGCGGCTCGGCCAAGCAAGGCGACGGCCCGTTCTGGACGATCCACGACAGCGCCCTGGGCGATCTGGAAATCTACCTTGATACCGCCCTTCGCAAGTTCGACCAATCCAGCCTGCGCGACGAGCTGTTGCGCATCGGGCGCGAGGTGATCCCGGTGGAAATCGTGACCCAACCCATCGACATGGACCAGATGCAGCGGCTGAACGCCCTTGTCTCGGACCTGCACGATGCGGGCGCGCAGGGCAGCAGCGCCGGGTTGTTCTATGGGTTCGGCATCCATTTCAACGTGCAGATCGCCTCGGAAACGGTGGACGATATTCGCCGCCCGCTGCTAGCCTATGCGCTGATCGAGGATTGGCTGCGCGACGCCATGCCCATCGACGAAACGCGCCGCGTTTTGCCCTTTACATCACCCTATCCCACCGATTTCGTGCGCGATCTGATCCGGGCGGGCGATGGCATCGGCTTGTCCGAACTGATCGCGCTCTATCTCGATCATTGTGCGTCGCGCAATTTCGGATTGGATATGCTGCCCATTTTCGCCCATCTCGCCCCCGACCAGGTCCAGGATGTGGTGGGCGATGCCACGTCGGCCCGCCCTGCCTTTCACTTTCGCCTGCCCGATTGCCGGATCGACGAAGACGGCTGGTCGCTGGCCACCGAATGGAACCGCTGGCTGGCGGTCGAACGCGTCGCGGGCGACGACGAACTTCTGGCACGGCTGGCAGCGGAATGGCAGGACGATCACGGCCCAATCACCCTGTCGCGGTCCAGCTGGGCCAAGCGCGCAGGCGAAATCCTGGATGGCGCCGGGCTCGCCGCATGAGCCGGCCCGTTATCGGTGTCACCACCTCGAACCGCTCGGGCTGGCGTATCTTTCCGCTTGTCGCCTTCAATATCTGGCTGGCCGGCGGGCGCGCCGTGCGCTGGGGCGCGGGTCGCGCGGCCGATGTGAAAACGGTCGATGGCATCATCATCGGCGGCGGCGATGACATTTCCCCCGATCTTTACGGCGGCCAGATCGTCGCCTCGGCCCGGCTTGACCCGGATCGCGACGCGCTGGAACGCGGGTTGGTCGATGATGCGCTGGCCCATGACACGCCGGTGCTGGGCATTTGCCGCGGCAGCCAGATGTTGAACGTGGCGCTTGGCGGCTCGCTGCACCAGGATGGGTATGGTGTTTATGAGCGCAGCGATTTCGTCCGCACCATTCTGCCCAAAAAGACGGTTCTGATCGAAACCGGCACGCGCCTGGCACAACTTTCGGGCACCGATCCTATGCGCGTCAACGCGCTGCATACCCAGGCGGTCGACCGGCTGGGCGACGAGCTGCGCATCGCCGCGCGCGACCAGGGCGGCATGGTGCAGGCCATCGAACGGCTGACCGACCCATTTGCCATCGGCGTGCAATGGCACCCCGAGCACCTGTTCTACGCCCACCGCCAGCGCGCGCTGTTTCGCGCCCTTGTCTGCGCCGCCGCGGCACGGCGCGATAACTCCGGTCAAATCGACGCCGTCACCGCCGACAGGGCCGCCAATTCGACCGATGGTTGAGGTAACGTAAACAATTCCGGCCGCTTGCCCCGAAATTTCCCAGATCCGGGACAATCGCCGCCGTATTGCCTGCGCATCGTTTCCAAATCGACAACCCAACGGGAAGGTATTTGGGAATGTTTTTCGACAAGGATCAAACCGCCACCGCCCAGGTCCGCGATTTCGTGACGGGCGAGCGTATGAAATCGCTGTCCGACCGCGAATGGAAATTCCGCCTGGCCGGCTATGGCTATGCGCTGCGCAAGGCCAACGACCGGTTCAAGCTGGTGGCACTCGTCAACGGGGCCGAGTTGTGCGATCTGCCGCTGGAACGGCCCGCCGCCTAATCCGTCCGCGCAAGCCCGAGCAGCGCCACGCCCGCCGCATCGCGCAGGATCACCGCTGACGGCCCGTCGGTTTCGGCGCGGGCGACCCCCTCCAACGCAGCGGTAAAGGCGCTTTCAACGCGGGCCGCGTCACCCGTGCAGGCCATGCGCGTCATGGCGAAGGGTGCGATGCTCAGGGCATCCGCCGCAGGGATGTAGCGCCCGGAAAAGAGGTTGCATCCAGTGCTGCCTGAAAGCGCATGATCTGCGCCGAACTGCATCGATACGTCGATGCCACCGGGCACATCCTGCCCCTTGATCTGGCTGACCCGCCAAGTGCCCTCCAGCGCCGCTGCCTGGTGCTGCGCGGCACCGGCCGCCAGCGCGACGGACAGAACGCTTGCCGACAATACGGCGGTGATGAAACGGGATCGGCCGGACATGGCGCACCCTCCTTTGAACCAACGGGTCAGAGATAGGAACCCCTGACACGCGGTTCACGGGGAATGCGCCGGCATCGGCGTCAGGCCGCCGTTTCAGCGGCCGGGAATATCCCCGCGCGGGCTGGTATCGCCCCAGGTTTCGATGATCTCCAACGCCTCGTCCGCGGTTTCGACATAGCGGAACAGCTCCAGATCCTCGGGACTGATCGTGCCGGCCTCGGCCAGCGCGTCCCAGTTGATGATCTTTTCCCAGAACGTCCGCCCGAACAAAAGGAACGGCACCCGCCGCATCCGCCCGGTCTGGATCAGGGTCAGCGATTCAAACATCTCGTCCAGCGTCCCGAACCCGCCCGGGAAGATGCAGATCGCGTTGGCGCGCATCAGGAAATGCATCTTGCGGATAGCGAAATAGTGAAAGTTGAAACACAGGTCCGGCGTGACGAATTCATTGGGCGCCTGCTCGTGCGGCAGCACGATGTTCAACCCGATCGAGATACCGCCCGCCTCGGCCGCGCCGCGGTTGCCCGCCTCCATCACGCCGGGGCCGCCGCCGGTGCAAATGATGTTCTTGTGGCCGCCATCCTTGACCGAGGCTTCGGTCACCAGCATGGCGAACTTGCGCGCCTGCTCGTAATAATCCGACAAACCCGCCAGCGTGGCCGTGCGCGCGCTGTCTTTTTCCGCGGGCGCCGGAATGCGCGCGCCGCCGAACAGAACCACGGTCGATTCCACCCCGTATTCATCCAGCAGCATCTGCGGTTTCAGCAACTCCAGCTGCAGGCGCACGGGGCGCAACTCGTCGCGGCACAGAAACTCGTCATCCGCAAAGGCCAGCCGATAAGCGGGGGCCCGGGTCTGCGGCGTATCGGGCACGCCAGCGGCCGTGGAACGGTCGGTTCCCGCATCGCGAAAGGGGCTTTTCCTGTCGTCGTTCATCGCCTGTCATCCTGTGCTTGCGCCTTTCGGCAAGCCCTATAGGGTTTCGCCCGACTTGGCCAGCGAACAGGGGGCAGCATGAACTGGGCGGATCGGATTGAACAGGCAGCCGAATTGATCGCAGGCCACGTGCGCCAAACCCCCGTGGGCAGTATGGACGTGCCGGGCATTGCACACCCGGTCGAGATCAAGTGGGAGCAGATGCAGCACACCGGCAGCTTCAAGGCGCGCGGCGCGTTCCATACGCTACTGTCCGGTCCAGTGCCCGACGCCGG
>JAASTF010000241.1 GCA_021767525.1 Paracoccaceae bacterium | reverse complement strand
CCATATCCGACAGACGCCCATTCCGGGCTGGGGAGATCAACAATGACTTTGAAGACACTTCTTTCGGCGACCACGGCCGTCGCGATGGCCGCAACGCCGGTTTTCGCCGCCAGCCACAGCGGCAAGACCGAGGTTGAATTCTGGCACGCCATGGGTGGCCAGCTGGGCGAGCTGACCGACAAGTTCGCCGCAGATTTCACCGCCGGATCCGAAAGCTGCCAGGTCAATTCGACCTACAAGGGCAACTATACCGAGAACATGACCGCCGCCATCGCGGCCTTCCGCGCGGGCGAGCAGCCGCATATCGTGCAGGTCTTCGAGGTGGGCACCGCCACCATGATGGCCGCGGGCGACAAGGGCGCGATCTATCCCGTTTACAAGTTGATGGAAGATGCCGGGATCGCCTTCGACCAGTCGGACTATCTGCCCGCCGTGATCAGTTATTACACCGACACCGACGGCAACCTGCTGTCGCTGCCCTTCAACAGTTCGACCCCGGTTCTGTGGTATAACAAGACCGCGCTGGACGCCGCCGGCGTCGCCGTGCCCACCACCTGGGATGAGGTCGAAGAAGCCGCACGCGCCCTCAAGGCCAATGGCGTCGACAAACCGTTTTCTTTCGGCTGGCAATCCTGGACCCAGATCGAAAACTACTCGGCATGGCATGACCTGCCGATGGGCAGCGAGCAGAACGGCTTTGCCGGGCTGGCGACCGAGTTCACCTTCAACAACGATGCGGTGGTGAACCACATCCAGCGCATCGCCGACATGGGCCAAGAGGGCCTGTTCGTTTATGGCGGCCGCCGGGGCGACTCGCGCGGGCAGTTCGTCAGCGGCGAAACGGCGCTTTGGATTAACTCGTCCGCTTATTACGGCGGGTTCAAAGCTGACATCAAAGACTTCGAATTCGGTCAGACCATGCTGCCGCTGGATACCGCGGTGGCCGACGCCCCGCAGAACTCGATCATCGGCGGCGCGACGCTGTGGGTTCTGAACGGCAAGGAAGACGCCGAATACAAGTGTGTGGCCGAGTTCTTTCAGTTCCTGTCGCAGCCCGAACAGCAGGCGATGTGGCACCAGGAAACCGGCTATGTGCCGATCACCACGGCCGCTTACGAGCTGTCGAAAGAGCAGGGTTTCTATGAAACCGACCCGGGCACCGACACCGCGATCAAGCAGCTGTCGCTCAACGAGCCCACGCCCAATTCGAAGGGCATCCGCTTTGGCAACTTCGTGCAGATCCGCGACATCATCAACGAAGAGCTGGAAGCGGTCTGGTCGGGTCAGAAGGACGCCAAGACCGCACTGGATACGGCCGTCGAGCGCAGCAATGCGCTGCTGCGCCGGTTCGAGGATGCAAACGGCTGACGCCAACCCTTGATGCAGCTTTTGGGCGGCCCTTGTATGGGCCGCCCTTCCATTACGCACGGTCCCCCATGCAAAAACGCGTTGTTTTCCGCTCGAAATCCTTGCCGTATCTGCTGCTTGCGCCGCAGATCATTGTCACTGTCGTCTTCTTTTTCTGGCCCGCCTACCAGGCGCTGGAAAGTTCGTTGTTCATCGAAGACGCGTTCGGCTTTTCGCGCGAGTTCGTCGGGTTTGACAATTTCCGCGCTTTGTTCGCCGATGACGTTTACCTGGCCTCGTTCAAGGTCACGCTGGTCTTTGGGTTTTCCGTCACCCTGCTGACCATGGGCATATCGCTGGCCCTGGCCGTCGCCGCCGACCGTGCGCTGCGCGGCGCCACCGCCTATCGCACCTTTCTGATCTGGCCCTACGCGGTCGCACCCGCCATCGCGGGCGTGCTGTGGCATTTCCTGATGAACCCGTCGCTGGGCATCGTGTCCTATTGGTTGGACGCGCTGTTCGGCACGGATTGGAACCATTATGTCAGCGGCCAACAGGCGCTTTTGATGGTGATCGTCGCCGCCTCGTGGAAGCAGATCAGCTATAATTTCCTGTTTTTCCTTGCCGGGCTGCAATCCATCCCCCGTTCACTGGTCGAGGCCGCCGCCATCGACCGCGCGGGCCCCACGCGCCGGTTCTGGACAATCGTCTTTCCGCTTTTGGCGCCGACCACGTTTTTCTTGCTGGTGGTGAACCTGGTCTACGCGTTCTTCGACACCTTTTCGCTGATCGACGCCACCACCCATGGCGGCCCGGCCAACGCCACCTCGACCCTGGTGGTCAAGGTCTATCAAACAGGCTTTGTCGGGCAAGACTACGGCGCCTCGGCCGCGCAATCGGTGATCCTGATGCTGATCGTCATCGCGATGACCATCGTGCAATTCCGCTATATCGACAGACGGGTGAATTACTGATGGTCGAAAATCGCCCCATTGGCCGCGCACTGACCCACCTGGTCCTGATCCTTGGCGTTACCTTCCTGTGTTTTCCGGTGTGGATGGCGCTTGTTGCGTCGACACATCCGCCCGAGGCGCTGTCGCGTGCGCCGATCCCGCTGTGGTTCGGCGGTCAGGCTTGGGAAAATTACAAAACCATCCTGTCGGGTGGCCTGTCGCAGGCCGGCGGCGTGCCGGTCGCGCGGATGATGCTGAACTCGGCCGTGATGGCGCTGGGGATCACCTTGGGCAAGATCGCGATCTCGCTGCTTTCGGCCTTTGCAATCGTTTATTTCCGGTTTCCCTTTCGGATGGCGTTTTTCTGGATGATCTTCATCACGCTGATGCTGCCGGTCGAGGTGCGCATCCTGCCCACCTACGACGTGATGGTGAAACTCAGCCTGCTGAACAGCTGGGGCGGCCTGATCGTGCCCCTGATCGCTTCGGCCACGGCGACCTTTCTGTTCCGGCAATTCTTCCTGACCGTTCCGGATGAGCTGGTCGAGGCCGCGCGGATCGACCGCGCCGGACCGATGCGGTTTTTCTGGGACATTCTGTTGCCGCTCAGCCGCACGAATATCGCGGCGATCTTCATCATCCTCTTCATCTATGGCTGGAACCAGTATCTTTGGCCGCTGATCATCACCACGGACGAAAGCCTTTATACGGTCGTCATGGGCATCGGGCGGATGATGAACGCGGGCGAGGCGCTGCCCGTTTGGCACCTGATCATGGCGACCGCCGTTCTGGCGATGCTGCCGCCCGTGCTTGTTGTGCTGGCGATGCAGCGCCTCTTTGTCAAAGGTCTTGTGGAAAGCGAGAAATAAGACATGGCAACCGTAGAAATCCGTGACCTGACGAAAATCTACCCCGGTGGCGTGAGTGCTGTGGAAAGCGTGAATGCCACGATCGGGGACGGTGAATTCGTTGTTTTGGTCGGCCCATCTGGCTGCGGCAAGTCCACTATCTTGCGTATGATCGCGGGTTTGGAAACCATCACCGGCGGCGACTTGCTGATCGACGGGGCGCGCGTGAACGACCGCGAACCGGGTGAGCGGGATATCGCGATGGTGTTTCAGAACTACGCGCTTTACCCGCATATGACCGTGCGCCGGAACATGGAATATGGGCTGCGCAACGAGGGCCGTGCAAAGGACGAAATCGCCCGCCGCATCTCCGAGGCCGCGCGGATGCTGCGGCTTGAAGACTACCTGGATCGCAAGCCCCGGCAATTGTCCGGCGGCCAGCGTCAGCGCGTTGCGATGGGCCGGGCCATCGTGCGCGATCCAAAGGTGTTCCTGTTCGACGAACCGCTGTCGAACCTCGATGCGAAACTGCGCACGCAGCTGCGGGCCGAACTCAAGGCGTTGCATGATCGCCTGAAGGCGACCTTTGTTTACGTAACCCACGACCAGGTCGAAGCGATGTCTCTGGCCGACCGCATTGCGATCATGAATGCCGGCCGCATTGAACAAATTGGAACACCAATGGAGGTCTATCAACGTCCGGCCACACGGTTCGTCGCGGATTTCATCGGAAATCCTGCCATGAATTTCATCGAAGGCCGGTTGGATGAGGGTGGTCACATCAAGGTTGATGGCACGGATGTCGCGCAGCTTGGTCAAGCTGCGCCCTTGCATGCGGGCGCCAAGGTGATTGTTGGCGTTCGGCCCGAACACTTGAGTCTTGATGCGTCGGACCCTGCTGACGGCATGATGTCACTTTCGATGGCCGCGACGTTCCAAGAGCAACTGGGCGCGGACACGGTCATCCACGGCAAGGTGCTTGGCACGGACGATGCCCTGACGCTGCGATTGAACGGCATTCATACGGTCACCCCCGGACAGCGTATCAATCTGGGCGCCGATACTGCGCATTTGCATTTCTTCGATGCGGAAACCGGGGCGCGGCTGTCGGCTTAGCGTTGCGGTTTTCAGGCCATTATTTCTGGTCTGCCCGAGGATAGGGCAAATAGCCCAGGCTCAGGCCGGTCCTGCCACCTTGCTTTCCCAGTGTTCGCCCATGGCGACAATACAGGACGTGCCGTTGCTGTATCTCTGAACAATGATCCAATCGCCGCTTTGGCTCTCGACCCAGACCTCGAGCATTGTATCGGGATCGCGCAAGCCCATGCCACTGCGTTCCGCTCTCATGACATTTTGCAATGTTTGCGTCAGGCGCTGACTGTCATCACAGCGCAAATCCGAGATCTGGGCTGCTCCGGGGCCGGACAAACCGAAGCTGAGACAAAGCGGGACGACAAAATGGCGTAACATTCCCTGATCTTACGTGTTCCTGCGGAGAAATGTAACAGTTTCATGAATCGCTGTGGATAAAATGCGCCTGCGCAAATCGGTGGCTAGAATGCAACCGCCGCGCGTCGGTCACAGAAGCTTTGCAAAGCTGTAAGAAAACCGATTCAAATTCGTCACATCGCTGTTGCCGTCACCCAATATCAGCCCCCTGAAAACGGGGGTGACATGCTGAATATCGTTTCGCTGACCAAGCGCTTCGGAGACAAGACCGCGGTCGACGCGGCCACGATCTCCGTCACTAAACCGACCATGATCGGGATCATCGGGCGGTCAGGCGCAGGCAAATCCACGCTTTTGCGTATGCTGAACCGGCTGACCGACGCGACCGAAGGCTCGATCACCTTCGAGGGCCAGGAAATCACCGCGCTGAAAGGGGCAGCCAGACGCGACTGGCAATCGCGCTGCGCGATGATCTTTCAGCAGTTCAACCTGGTGCCGCGCATGGATGTGGTATCGAATGTCTTGCACGGCATGCTGAACAAACGGTCGACCTTTGCGACGATGTTCAACCTCTATCCGCAGGCTGACATCCACCGCGCCATCGAAATCCTCGACCGTCTTGGAAT
>JAASTF010000032.1 GCA_021767525.1 Paracoccaceae bacterium | reverse complement strand
TTCTGGAAACGCTGCAAGACCCCAGCGGCGGCTATGCGCTGACAACCGGCGCTGTCACGCTGCCCGATGGGCGCATCGTCGTTACATCGCTGTCAGAGCCGCGGCTGGGCATCCTGCCCGCGCCGTAACCCGCGCTATTCCTTGACGAACAGCTGCCGCGGGCGATTGCAAAAGGTTTCGGCCGCGCCGTCCTCGGTGATCAGGATCGACTCGGTGATCTCGATCCCCCAGTTCTCCATCCACAACCCGGGCATGAAGTGGAAAGTCATCCCCGGTTCAAGCACGGTTTCGTCCTCGGACCGCAGGGAAATCGTCCGCTCGCCCCAATCCGGCGGATAGCTCAGGCCGATGGGATAGCCGCAGCGCGCGCCGCGTTCGATACCGGCCTTGGTCAACGCCGCGCCCAAGGCCTCGGCGATGTCGCAGGCGCGATTACCGGCGCGCGCGGCGTCCAACCCAGCCTCCAACCCCTCGATCAGGGCCTCTTCGGCGCGGCGTGCCTCGTCCGGCGGGGTGCCCAGCCAGACGGTGCGACAGAACGGCGTGTGATACCGGCGATAGACGCCCGCCAGCTCAAAAAAGGTGCATTGGTCGGGCTGCATCTGGTCGCCGTTCCAGGTGATATGCGGCGCGCTGGCATCTGCGCCCGACGGGCACATGGGCACGATGGCTGGGTAATCGCCCCAATCGTCGCCCACGCCGATCAGCGCGTCGTTATAGATGGCGGCCACCAGCTCGTTCTTGCGCAGGCCGGGGCGGGCGCGGGCGATGGCGCCGTCAATCATGGTTTCGGCAATCCGCGCCGCGCGGCGCAGGAACCCGATTTCCTCGTCGGATTTCACCGCGCGCTGCCAGTTCACCAGCCCGGTGGCATCGACCAGCGTGGCGCGCGGCAGTGTGGCCGCCAGCATCATATGCGCCTTGGCGGAATAGTAATAGTTCTCCATCTCGACGCCGATGCGCGCCTGCTCGCCCCCCAGCTCGGCCAGCAGCTGGCCCAGGTGTTGCATGGCGTGGCGCTCGGTCGATTGTACGAAATTGTCGGGATAAGGGCGGATGCAGTCATCGGCCATCCAGACCGTGCGGCGCGCGCCGTTGCCGTCCATGCCGCGGCCCCACCAGATCGGATCGCCCTCGGGCAGCAGGATCACGCCCTGGTGCACATAAAACGACCAGCCGTCATAAGCGGTCAGCCAGGCGATGTTCGACGGGTCGGTGACAAACAGGATGTCGATGCCGGCCTTTTCCATCGCGCGGCGGGTTTTCGCGATGCGGCGGGCGTATTCCGGCTGGCTGAACGGGATATCCTTGTCCGACATGTCATCCTCTTTCTTGGTCGTCACACGTGCGCTTTTGCCCAAATCGGTGGCCGGATTCTGTGCGGAAAACGACCTTGCACAGGTCCTTTGCACCATCTTGGCAAGGCAATTCCAAGGGCGGCGGTTACGATTTGGGCATTTGATGCAGGATTGACCAAAAAAACCGTCACCGCTGTTGCAAGACCGAAAAAGAGTCGGTTTAGTCGGCGCTGGAAAAACAAGCGGTCCAAGCCGCGACATGCAAAACGGGGAGCCGATTTGGCTGACGTGACAAGTAATGATGCCTTCGTGGTCTTTGACCGCGTGCAAAAGAGTTATGACGGCGAAACGCTCGTCGTCAAAGACCTGAACCTTTCGATGCCGCGCGGCGAATTCCTGACGATGCTTGGGCCGTCGGGGTCTGGCAAAACCACTTGCCTGATGATGCTGGCCGGGTTCGAAACCGCCACCCATGGCGAGATTTTGCTGGGCGGCAGCCCGATCAACAACATCCCGCCGCACAAGCGCGGCATTGGTATGGTGTTCCAGAATTACGCGCTGTTCCCGCATATGACGGTGGCCGAAAACCTGTCTTTCCCGCTGGAAGTGCGCGGCATGGACAAATCCGTGCGCGAGGAAAAGATCAAGCGCGCGCTCGACATGGTTCAGATGGGTGAATTCGGGGGGCGTCGACCGGCGCAATTGTCGGGTGGTCAGCAACAACGGATCGCCCTGGCCCGCGCGCTGGTGTTCGAGCCCGAACTGGTGCTGATGGACGAACCGCTTGGCGCGCTTGATAAACAGCTGCGCGAACACATGCAGTTCGAAATCACCCGCCTGGCGCATGAATTGGGCATCACCACGGTTTACGTCACCCACGACCAGACCGAGGCGCTGACCATGTCCGACCGGGTGGCCGTGTTCGACGACGGCCGGATCCAACAGCTGGCCCCGCCCGACACCCTGTACGAAGAGCCGAAAAACAGCTTTGTCGCGCAGTTCATCGGCGAGAACAACACGCTTGAAGGCGTGGTGACCGAGATCAAGGGCGACCTGTGCGAGATCAAGCTGGACAGTGGCGAGATCATCGACGCCAAGCCGGTGAATGTCAGCAAGGCGGGCGAGCGCACGCGCGTGTCGATCCGCCCCGAGCGCGTCGAAATGAACAAAAGCCGCCTGCAAGAAGGCGCGCACACACTCAAGGCCGAGGTGCTGGAGTTCATCTATATGGGTGACATCTTCCGCACGCGGCTGAAAGTGGCCGGAAACGAGGACTTTGTGGTGAAAACGCGTAACGCGCCCGATCAGGTGCGTTGCACGCCCGGCCAGCAGATCGAGATCGGCTGGCTTCCGCAGGATTGCCGCGCGCTGGATGCGTAGGCGGTAAGTCAAGTCGCCGCCTGGTAACCGGTGGCGACCATCAGGGGGCGAAGGGTCAGCCCGTCACTTTGCCCCTGCCAGAAACAAAACGGGTAACTATTGGGAGTTATGAAATGAAACTCAAAACAGCTCTGATGGCGACGGCGCTGACCAGCGCGGCCTTCGCGGCGCAGGCACAGGAAGTCACCGTGATGTCCTGGGGCGGCGCCTATACCAAGTCTCAGGTCGAAGCGTATCACAAGCCCTTCACCGCCGAGACCGGCATCAAGGTGAACTCGGTCGACGCCGACAACCCCGCCACGCCGATCAAGGCGCAGGTCGAGGCCGGCAACGTGTCGATCGACGTCGCCGACGTGGAATTCTCGGACGCCGTGCGCCTGTGCGACGAAGGTCTGCTGGAACCCATCGACGTGTCGATGCTGCCCGCAGCCCCCGATGGCACCCCCGCCACCGAGGACTTCATCGAAGGCGCGCTGCAGGATTGCGCCGTGGCCAACATCGTGTGGTCGACCGTGATGGCCTACAACAGCGAAAACGTCGAAGGCACGCCCGACTCGATTGCGGATTTCTTCAACACCGAGGAATTCCCCGGCAAGCGCGGCCTGCGCAAAACGGCCAAAGCAACGCTGGAAATGGCCCTGATGGCCGATGGCGTGCCCGCTGAAGAGGTCTATGACGTGCTGGAAACCGACGAAGGCATCGACCGCGCCTTCGCCAAGCTGGACACCATCAAGGACGATATCGTCTGGTGGGAAGCCGGCGCACAGCCGCCGCAGCTGCTGGCCGATGGCGAGGTCGTGATGTCGACCGCGTACAACGGCCGTATCTTCAACGCCGCCGTTGGCGAAGGTCAGCCGCTGGAAATCGTCTGGGACGGCCAGATCCTCGACTTCGACCTGTTCGTGGTGCCCAAGGGCGCGCCGAACAAGGATGCGGCGATGCAGTTCATCGCCTTCTCGACCGACACCCAGCGTCTGGCGGATCAGGCCAGCTGGATCAGCTATGGCCCCGCGCGCAAGTCGTCGGGTGACCTGGTGGGCCTCTACTCGGACGGCAAGACCGAGATGGCGCCCCACATGCCGACCGCAGCGAAGAACCTGGAAAACGCCCTGGTCAACGACTTTGAGTTCTGGGTCGACATGGATGCCGAGCTGAACGAGCGGTTCAACGCCTGGCTGGCCCAGTAATCGTCTTTTGCCCCGGCGCGATCGCGTGCCGGGGCGCGTGACAAAAGGGCGGGCCGCCCAAGGCCCGCCCACCCCAAGCGACAGGGTGTGACCACGGACATGAGCGACGCGACCGCAAACGCAAAGCCCGAAATGCTGACGACAGCCGACGGCAAACCGCTGAAGGTGGCGCTGAACCGCGCCCAGGCCCGCGCGCGCCGCAAGGCGTTTCTGCTGGTTCTGCCGCTTCTGGCCTTTATCCTGATTACCTTCATCGCGCCGATCGGTCAGATGCTGCACCAGTCGGTCTATAACGAAGGTTTCACCATGCACGAGGATATCGGCAGCGGTGAACGCACCCCCATCATGACGAATATCAAGGCCTGGTTCGACGAGAACCCGGCCGGCACCGAACCGGGCGAAGACGCCTTTGCCGCGCTGCACCAGGATTTCCTGCTGCTGCGCGAATTGCGCGCCCCCGGCCAGGTCGGAACCCGTGTGAATTACGAACGCGGCGGCTCGCGCTCGATGTTCACGAAAACCGCCCGCCGCGCCGAGCGGATGGAGCCACCCTATAAAGAGGCGTTCCTTGAGATCGACGAAGAATGGACCGATCCTGAGCTTTGGCGCGTGATGCGCGATGCCTCGTCGGCCTATACGTTCAACTTTTACCTTGCCGCGCTGGACCGCACCAAGAATGTCGATGGCGAGATCGTCCAGGTCGATGAAAACCGCCAAATCTATGTCAAGCTGTTCACTCGCACGCTGTTCCTGTCGGTGCTTATCACCTTTTTGACCTTCCTGCTGGGCTATCCCATTGCGCATCTGCTGGCCACGCTGCCGCTGCGCTATTCGAACCTTTTGATGATCTTCGTGCTGCTGCCGTTCTGGACATCACTTTTGGTGCGAACGACCAGTTGGATGGTCCTGTTGCAAAGCCAGGGCGTGGTGAACGACGCGCTGGTGGGCGCCGGGCTGCTGGACGACGAAAACCGCCTGCAAATGATGTATAACCAGATCGGCACCGTGGTGGCGATGACGCATATCCTGCTGCCCTTCATGGTGCTGCCGCTCTATTCGGTGATGCGGCCCATCAACCCGTCTTACGTGCGGGCCGCACGCAGCCTGGGCGCCACCAGCTGGACCGCGTTTCGCCGGATCTATTTCCCGCAGACCGTGCCGGGGATCGGGGCGGGGGCGCTGCTCGTCTTCATCCTGTCGGTCGGCTATTACATCACGCCTGCCCTTGTGGGGGGCGCCGACGGGCAGCTGATTTCCAACCTGATCGCGTTCCACATGCAGAACTCGCTCAACTGGTCGATGGCCGCCGCGCTGGCCGCGCTGCTGCTGGCGGGCATCCTGATCCTTTACTGGCTCTATGACCGCCTGATCGGCATCGACAACCTGAAGCTGGGATAAGACATGGCACTACCGAACCACGCCTCGACGCTCGAACGGGTCTGGCATTATACCTACCTGGTGATCTGCGGGCTGATCTTTCTGTTCCTGATCGCCCCGATCCTTGTGGTCATCCCGCTCAGCTTTAACGTCGAGCCCTACTTTACCTTCACAGAAAGGATGCTGCGGCTTGATCCCACCGGCTATTCCACGCGCTGGTACGACCTGCTGCTGACCTTCGGGATGCTGGAGCCCGACGCCCCGCGCGATGCCAGTTGGTGGGCCGATGCCTGGTCGAACTCGAACTGGATCAACGCGGCCAAGAACTCGATCATCGTGGGCTTCTTCTCGACCATCCTCGCCACCGGGCTGGGCACGGTCGCGGCGCTGGGCCTGTCGCGCCCCGAAATGCCCTATCGCCGCGCCATCATGGCGACGCTGATTTCACCGATGATCGTGCCGATCATCATCGTGGCGACGGGCCTGTTCTTTTTCTACTCCAGCATCGGGATGCAGAACTGGGGCATTCCGTACCTGGGCATCATCCTGGCGCACGCCACGCTGGGTATCCCCTTCGTCATCATCACCGTGACCGCGACGCTGGTGGGTTTCGACCATTCGCTGACGCGCGCGGCGGCCAACCTGGGCGCCGACCCGATCACCACCTTCCGCCGGGTGCAGATGCCGCTGATCCTGCCCGGCGTGATTTCCGGCGCGCTATTCGCCTTCGTCACCTCGTTCGACGAGGTGGTGGTGGTGCTGTTCGTCGGGGGCCTGGATGAACAGACGATCCCGCGCCAGATGTGGAACGGCATTCGCGAACAGATCAGCCCGGCGATCCTGTCGGTGGCGACGATCCTGGTCATCATCTCGATCCTGCTGCTGACCACCGTGGAACTGCTGCGCCGCCGTTCCGAGCGGCTGCGCGGGATGAGCCCAAGCTGATGCAGATCGCGGGAACCATCGCCATCGTCACCGGCGGCGCGCAAGGGATCGGCGCGGCGCTGGTGCGCGCGTTGAAGGATGCAGGCGCGGCCAAGGTCATCAGCGTCGACCTGCGCGACCATGCCACCGATGGCGCCGACGAATGCCTGGCCTGCGACGTGTCGCAGCAAAGCCAGATCGAGGCGATGATCGACCATGTCGAGGCAACGCATGGCCCGGTCGGGCTGATGTGCTCGAACGCCGGCATCCTGACCGGCAAGGACGCCACGTTCGACAACATCGCCTTTGCCGACGCCGATGTGTGGGATACCGCCTGGGCGGTCAACGTGATGGCCCATGTGCACGCCGCCAGGCACCTGATTCCAAAGATGAAATCGCGCGGCGGCGGTTATTTCCTGCACACCGCCTCGGCCGCTGGCTTGCTGAACCAGGTGGGCAGCGCCGTCTATGGCGTGACGAAACATGCCGCCGTGGGATTTGCCGAGGCGCTGGCCTTTGGACATCGCGACGACGGGATCGGTGTCAGCGTTCTGTGCCCGCAGGGCGTGGATACCGAAATGGTGCGCGACGCGAAAAACAACCCAGCCGTTCTGGACGGCATCTTGCCCCCGGCCCAAGTCGCGGGTGAATGCATCGAAGCGATCGAGGCGGGCCGTTTCCTCGTGCTTCCGCACAAGGAGGTCGCCAAGTACATGCAGGTCAAGGCCAACGATTACGACCGCTGGATCAGCGGCATGGCGCGCCTGCAACGGGCAATGAAAGAAGGCCAGTGATCAAAGGCCGGGGGTTTCCCCGGCCTTCGCCTTTCCTTGCGATCACAGACTGGCACCTTTCGGGTCCAGCGTGACTTTCCACAGCTCGGTATCAGCGCGGTCCATCAGGCGCACGGTCATCTGCTGGGTCGCCCCGTCGATATCCACCAAGCCGAAGAACTGCAGCCCTTCCGACGGCGGCAGGTTCACCCCCTGGTCTTCCTCGGGTGCTTTGATGAACCGCACCTCGGGGCCAAAGGTCATGTCCAATGCGTTCGGCCCAAAGGTGCCCGCGTGCAGAGGGCCGGAAACGAACTCCCAGAACGGTTCGAAATCCTGGAATGCGGCTTTGTCGGGGTTGTAGTAATGCGCCGCGGTATAGTGCACGTCGGCCGTGAACCACACGGTGTTGTCGATCCCGGCCGTCTTGATAAACCGCAGCAGATCCGCGATTTCCAGCTCACGGCCCTTGGCGGGGCCGTTGTCGCCGTTGGCCACGGCCTCGGCCCCTGCCTGTTCGCGCCAGTTGTCCCAGACGATCAGGCCGATGGGCATGTCGCTGGCGATCACCTTCCATGTTGCTTTGGATGCCGCCAGTTCGCGTTTCAGCCAGGCCGCTTGCTCTGCGCCCAACACGCGGCTTTCGGGCGTCATTTCGGCCTCCATCGACGGCCCGTTCGGCCCGCGATACGACCTCAGATCCAAGAAAAAGACATCCAGCATCGGGCCATACCCGATCTTGCGATAGACCCGGCCCGGCTCGGCCGGGGTATAGCTGATCGGCGTCATTTCGTGAAACGCCTGGGATGCGCGCGCGGCAAGCACATGCACCGACTTTTCGGTATAGCGGTCATCGACGGTCAGATCCTTGGCATGCGACCAATTGTTCACCACCTCGTGGTCGTCCCACTGGAAAAAGGTGGGGCAAACCGCGTTCATCGCCTGCACATGGGCGTCCATCATGTTGTATTTCCACTGGGCGCGAAATTCGTCCAGCGTTTCGGCGACCTTGCGCTTTTCGTCGATCAGCGTGGTGTTTTTCCAGATCACGGTGCCGTCGCGCTCCACCTCATCCTGCATCGGGCCGTCGGCATACACGGTGTCGCCTGAATGGATGAAGAAGTCGGGCCGGTGCTGGGCCATCGTGGCATAGGTGCGCATGCCCGCGTCATCGATACCCCAGCCCTGCCCGGCGGTATCGCCCGACCAGGCAAAGCGGATGTCGCGGCGCCCGGCGGGCGCGGTGCGAAACTGGCCGACCACCGGCTCGGATACGGCGTTGATGTCGGTCAAGTCGGCGGCGGTGAAACGGTAAAAAATGTCCTGATCGGCGGGCAGCCCATCAACCAGACGCTTGACGGCGAAATCACGGCCCGGCACCGCATCCATCGGCGCCAGCATCCGCGCATTGGCAAAGCTTTCGGTGGTCGACACCTCCACCATCACCCGTGCGGGACGGTCTGTGCGCGTCCAGATCATGCCATGCGACATGCCCACATCGCCCGACTGAACGCCATGCGTGAACACTGGGCGCGCGTTGGCGCGGCTGATCGCGGGCATGGCCAGCGAGGCGGCAAGGGCGGTGCCACCGGCCAGAACGGCGCGGCGGGTGGCGCGGGGCAACAGAAGCTTTGTCATGGCAGTCTCCTCGGTCAATCAGGAAGGAAAGGGGTGAATGCCAGTCAGAAAAGTGCGATTCCGTAACAACGCCTTCCATTCAATCTGAAGATTTCCGGAAACTTTTGTGACGCCACTTCCCGTTTGACAACGCTTTGACCAGATCGAAAGGTGGCAGCAGACAACATCGGGGCATGCGATGGCCGACCGGGAAACCCACAAGCAAAAGATGCAGGCGGTGCAAAAGGCGCATCGCGAAAAGCAGCAGGAATTGCGCGACCCGGACAAGGGGCTGGTTCTGGTCAATACCGGCAACGGCAAGGGCAAGTCGTCCTCGGCCTTTGGCGTGATGGTCCGCGCCCTTGGTTGGGGGCAGCGCGTGGGGGTGGTGCAGTTCGTCAAGGGCACTTGGGTCACCGGCGAGCGGCAGTTCTTTGACAAGCTGGGCGGTGTCGACTGGTTCACGATGGGCGAGGGGTTCACCTGGGACACCCAAGACGAAGCGCGCGACCGGCAGGCGGCCGAGGCAGCGCTTGCCAAGGCCGCGCAGATGCTGGCCAGCGGCGCCTACGACCTTGTGGTGCTGGACGAGATCAACATTTCGCTGCGCTACAACCAGATCACGCCGCAGGCGGTGATCGACGCGCTGGACGCGCGCGCCCCGCGCACCGGCGCGATCCTGACGGGCCGCGATGCGCCCGAGCAGATTTGTGCCTATGCCGATCTTGTCTCTGTAATCGACGAGGTGAAACACCCCTACCGGGCTGGGATCAAGGCGCAGCGCGGCGTCGATTTCTAGGCGCCGGGATCAGTCGGGAATATCGGCGGCCCGCGCGATCACGGCAAAGCGGTCGGCCAGCGCGGCCAGCGACATACGGTGCAGATCGGCGGCCGGAACCTCGCCGCCGGTCACCGGATCGGGCAGGGCGCGGGTGGCGGCCGCATCCATCACCACCGTCGGCATCGCGCCGTGATCCAGCGCCGAGCGCGCGGTGGCCGACAGGCACATATGGGTCTGGAACCCCGCCAGGATCGGCTGCCGGTCGGGATACGCGGCCAGGGCTTGCGCCAGCGTGGTGCCGGCGTAGGAATTGGGCAGACCCTTGTCGATGATCGCTTCGCCCTCGATCGGGGCGACGCTGTCATGGATCGCACCGCGCGGGGCGGTCGGATCGAACGCGCCGCCGGGTTTTCCCTTGTGCCGGATGTGAATGACCGGGGTGCCGTTCTGGCGTGCACGGGCCAGCAGATCGGCGGCCACCTTTGCCGCCTCTTCCACGTTGTCCAGCCGCAGCGGCCCGTCGAAATATTCATTCTGGATGTCGATCAGAACCAGCACGCCCTTTGACAGCGGCGTGGGGGTTAGGTTGGCACCGGACAGTTGCAGCAGGGTTTGGGCCATCTGGGTGATCCTTTCGCGTTTTGCAGGAAGGTGCAGCGATGTGGGTGTCTTTCAAGGGTGGCACCCACGCCATGCAACGTCAGGCAAATCCGGCGCGCGAATAGCGGCCGAAGGCCGCCGCGCATCGCCGGGCCGCCCCCTGGCCCGGCGATTTGGCTGGCCGGTGCGCGTGGCCTTTCGCATTCGCGGATTTGGCCGCCATAAAGCGCGCCATTCATCCCTGGGATCGCCGCGCCGCGGCCCGACGATGCGCGGCCGCTATTCGCGCGGGCGCAAGATCCCCCGCCCACAGATATCAGCTGCGCACCAGTTTCTCGTAATCCTCGGCAATCTCGCGGGTCAGGGCGCCGACCTCGAAATTGTAGTCGCCGATCTGGCCCACCGGCGTCACCTCGGCGGCGGTGCCGGTCAGCCAGCACTGTTCGAACCCTTCCAGTTCGTCGGGCATGATGTGGCGCTCGATCACCTCGATGCCCTTGTCCTTCAGCATCCCGATCACCGTCTGGCGCGTGATGCCGTTCAGGAACGCATCGGGCGTCGGCGTGTGCACCGCGCCGTCCTTGACGAAAAAGATGTTCGCGCCCGTCGCCTCGGCCACGTAGCCGCGATAATCCATCATCATCGCGTCCGAGCAGCCCTTGGCCTCGGCCGCGTGCTTGGACATCGTTGCGATCATATACAAACCCGCGGCCTTGGCCTGGCTGGGCGCGGTGGCCGGGTCGGGGCGGCGCCACTTGGCGATGTCCAGCTTGGCGCCCTTCATCTTGGCATCGCCATAGTAATTGCCCCAGGACCACACGGCCACGGCCATGCGCACCGGGTTGCGGGCGCTGGCCACGCCCATATCCTCGCCCGCGCCGCGCCAGGCAAAGGCGCGCACATAGGCATCGGTCACGCCGTTGGCCTTCAGCGTGGCCTCTTTCGCGGCTTCGATCTCATCGACGGTGTAGGGGATTTCAAAGTCGATCAACCGGCCCGACTGGATCAGACGCTCGGAATGTTCGCGGCTTTTGAAGATCTTGCCGCTATAGCAGCGCTCGCCCTCGAAAACCGAGCTGGCGTAGTGCAGCGCATGGGTCAGCACATGCACCTTGGCATCGCGCCAGTCCACCAACTGGCCATCCAGCCAAATCTTGCCATCCCGATCGTCATAGCCTGACATGCGCCCTCTCCCTGGGTTGCCTTTCCGAAAATTGCGCTTGATACGTCCGATGCGGACATAAAGTTACGCAAAAACTGGGATTCGCTACCAAACGCGTCTTGGAATGTCAACAAGGCTGACGTAAACTGACCGCCAGACAGGCAAAAGGCGCAAAGCCAAAGGGGGGCACATGTCAGACCCGTCCACCGGTGAGAACCTGCTCTTTCTGACGGACGAGCAGCTAAGGCAGGGGATCGAGGCGATGTTCTTTGCCTATCGCGGCTTTACCGCCGACCCCGATCGCATCCTGGCCGACATGGCCTATGGCCGCGCGCATCACCGGGCGATCCATTTCATCAATCGCGCGCCGGGCACCACGGTCAACAACCTGCTGGCCATCCTGGGTGTTACAAAGCAATCTCTGAACCGTGTGTTGCGCACCCTGATCGAGGATGGTTTGGTCGAAAGCAGGGTCGGCAGCAGCGATAAACGCGAACGCCACCTGTATCTGACCGACGCGGGCCGCGCGCTGGAACAACGCCTGTCCGATGCGCAACGGGCGCGGATGCGCGCCGCGTATCGCGCGGCGGGCCCGCAGGCGGTGGCCGGGTTCCGCCAGGTGCTTGAGGCGATGATGGACCCGGACATGCGCCGCCGCTACCAGGCCCTGAAGGAGAGTGGCGCATGAGTGATGTGGACGCCCATCTGCTGATCGTCGACGATGACGAGCGCATTCGCAGCCTGCTGGCGAAATTCCTGATCAAGCACGGGTTTCTCGTGTCCGCCGCGCGCGACGCCGCCCATGCCCGGCGGCTATTGTCGGGGCTGGAATTCGACCTGATCGTGATGGACGTGATGATGCCCGGCGAGGACGGCGTCAGCCTGACCCGCGCGATCCGCGAAACCTCGGCCACGCCGATCCTTCTGCTGACCGCCAAGGGCGAAACCGAAGATCGGATTTCCGGGCTCGAGGCCGGGGCCGACGATTACCTGTCCAAACCGTTCGAGCCGCGCGAACTGCTGCTGCGGATCAACGCCATTCTGCGCCGCATGCCCGAGCCCGAGCATGACGAAACCGTGCCCAAGGTGCTGCATCTTGGCCCGATCCGGTATGACATCGAGCGTGGCGAGCTGTGGCATGGCACCGAACCCGTGCGCCTGACCGCCACCGAAAGCCAGCTGATGCGCATCTTCGCCGCGCAACCCGGTGAGGCGATCACCCGCGCCAAGCTGGTCGAGGATCTGGGCCGCGGCAGCGCCGGGGGCAATGGTGCGCAGGAACGCGCGGTCGACGTGCAGATCACGCGCCTGCGCCGCAAGTTGGAACAAGACCCGAAACAGCCCCGTTACCTGCAAACGGTGCGCGGCGCGGGCTATATGCTGGCGCCGGATTGATCCTTGCCCAGCCCCTGTGCCCGTGGCACGGTCGGGTGCCTGCCGAGCGGCAGTTTTTCAGCAAGATGCAAACAGGGGAGAGAGATGGGAACCGCGCTTTACTGGCATGACGATTGCCTGGGTCACATCACACCGCCCGGCCATCCCGAACAGGTCGCGCGGTTGGAACATGTGCGCGCAGCCCTGGCCGATATCGACGGGCTGGACCGGCGCGAGGCGCCGCTGGCCGAGGATGCGACGATCCTGCGCGGGCATCCGCAATCCTACCTGGACAAGATAGTATCGTCTGAGCCCGCCGAAGGCACCGTGGCGCTGGATGCCGACACGCATATGTCGCCCGGCTCGGTCGCGGCGGCGCGGCGCGCGCTGGGTGGTGCTGTGGCGGCCGTCGATGCGGTGATGGCGGGCGAGGTGACGAACGCCTTTGTCGCCACGCGCCCGCCCGGCCACCACGCCGAGCGCGAGACGCATATGGGCTTTTGCCTGTTCGGCAACGTCGCGCTGGCGGCGAAACACGCGCTGGAGGTGCATGGCCTGTCGCGCGTGGCCATCGTCGACTTCGACGTGCATCACGGCAATGGCACCCAGGATCTGCTTTGGGATGAAAGCCGGGTTCTGTTCTTCTCGTCCCACCAAAGCCCGCTGTGGCCGGGCACCGGCGCGCGCAGCGAAAAGGGCGCGCATGACCAGATCGTGAACCTGCCGCTGGACCCGATGACCGGCTGGAAGGAAATGCGCGCCACCTACAACAACGAGGTGTTCCCGCGCATCGACGCCTATCAGCCCGAATTGCTGCTGATCTCGGCCGGGTTCGACGCGCACCGCGCCGACCCGCTGGCCAACCTGAACTGGGAGGTCGACGATTTCGAATGGCTTACGCAAAATCTGTGCGATCTGGCGGCGAAACACTGCGCATCCCGTGTGGTATCGGTGCTGGAAGGCGGGTATGACCTGACCGCACTGGCCGAAAGCGTGGCGGCCCATGTGAAGGTTCTGAAGGAGAAGGGCGCATGAGCGATAAACCCGTTGAAGAGATGAGTTTCGAAGAGGCGATGCGCGCGCTGGAAGAGGTCGTGGGCAAGCTGGAACGCGGCGATGTGCCTCTTGAGGATTCGATCGCGCTCTATGAACGCGGCGCCGCGCTGAAGAAACGGTGCGAGGCCAAGCTGAAAGAGGCCGAGGAAAAGGTCGCCGCCATCACGCTGGATGGCGAGGGCAACCCCAACGGCACAACGCCCGTCGAGGGCCTGTAACCCCCATGCTGGACCAGCGGCGGCAGGACGTGGCGGCCCAGGTGCAGGCGCATCTGGACATGGCCATTGGCCAATATGACGGCGTGGTGGCCGACGCGATGGCCTATGCCAGCCGGGGCGGCAAGCGGCTGCGGGCGCTGTTCGTGATGGAAGGCGCGCGGCTGCATGGCATCGCGCCCGACCACGCGATCTGGCCCGCCGCCGCGATCGAGGCGCTGCACGCCTACAGCCTGGCGCATGATGATCTGCCCTGCATGGATGACGACGACGAACGCCGCGGCCTGCCCACCGTGCACCGCCAATGGGATGAGGCGACCGCCGTTCTGGCGGGCGACGCGCTGCAAACCCTGGCGTTCGAGCTGGTCGCCGACCCGCGCGGCCATCCCGACGGTGCGGTGCGCGCCGATCTGGCCCTTAGCCTGGCGCGCGCGGCGGGGGCAGGCGGCATGGTGCGCGGCCAGGCGCTGGATATCGCCGCCGAAACCGCCGACACCCCCCTGAGTCTGGACCAGATCACCGAGCTGCAGGCCGGCAAGACCGGCGCGCTGATAACCTGGTCGGCCTGCGCCGGCCCGCTGATGGCGCGCGCCGACCAGGGGCCGCTGAAAACCTATGGCGATTGCGTTGGCCTTGCCTTTCAGATTGCCGACGATGTGCTGGATGTCGAGGGCGACCCGGAAAAGACCGGCAAGGCCGTGGGCAAGGACGCCGCCGCCGGCAAGGCCACATTCGTCAGCCTGCTGGGCCTCGATGCGGCGAAACGCCGTGCGGCCGATTTGGTGACGCGGGCCTGCGATGCGCTAGCTGATTACCGTGACGAGGCCGAATGCTTGCGGCAGGCCGCGCGCTTCGTTATTGCCCGCGAAAGCTGAGCCAACCCCCGGGAGGGGTGCCAAGATGAGTGACAGACCGCAAACCCCGCTTTTGGATACGATCCACGCGCCCGCCGACCTGCGGCGCCTGTCCGACAGGCAGCTGCGCCAGGTCGCCGACGAATTGCGGGCCGAGACGATCAGCGCCGTCAGCGAAACCGGCGGGCACCTGGGTGCAGGGTTGGGCGTGGTGGAATTGACCGTGGCGCTGCACGCGATTTTCGACACCCCGCGCGACAAGCTGATCTGGGACGTCTCGCACCAATCCTACCCGCACAAGATCATCACCGGCCGCCGCGACCGCATCCGCACCATCCGCCAAAAGGGCGGCCTCAGCGGGTTCACCAAGCGCAGCGAAAGCCCCTATGACCCGTTCGGCGCGGCGCATTCCAGCACCTCGATCAGCGCGGCGCTGGGTTTCGCCGTGGCGCGCGATCTGGGCGGCAGCATCGACAGCGGTCTGGGCGACGCGATCGCCGTGATCGGCGACGGGTCCATGAGCGCGGGCATGGCGTTCGAGGCGATGAACAACGCGGGCCACCTGAACAAGCGGCTGTTCGTCATCCTGAACGACAATGAAATGAGCATCGCCCCGCCGGTGGGTGCACTGTCATCCTACCTCAGCCGCCTCTATGCCGGTGAGCCGTTCCAGGAATTCAAATCCGCCGCCAAGGGCGCGGTCAGCCTGCTGCCGCCGCCCTTCCGCGAAGGGGCGAAGCGCGCCAAGGATTTGCTGAAAGGCATGACCGTGGGCGGCACGCTGTTCGAGGCACTGGGTTTCTCGTATCTCGGGCCCATCGACGGGCACGACATGGACCAGCTGTTGCCGGTTCTGCGCACGGTCAAGGCGCGCGCCACCGGGCCGATGCTGATCCACGTGCTGACGAAAAAGGGCAAGGGATACGCCCCGGCGGAAAATGCCCGCGATGGCGGCCATGCGACCGCCAAGTTCGACGTTCTGACCGGCGAACAGAAAAAGGCCCCCAGCAACGCGCCCAGCTATACATCCGTCTTTGGCCGCACGCTGACCGCACTGGCCGCCGAAGACCCGCGCATCTGCGCCGTCACGGCCGCCATGCCGGGCGGCACCGGGTTGGACCTGATGGCCGAGCGTTATCCCAGCCGCGTGTTCGACGTTGGCATCGCCGAACAGCATGGCGTGACCTTTTCCGCCGGTCTGGCGGCGGGGGGCATGCGCCCCTTCTGCGCGATGTATTCCACCTTCCTGCAACGCGGCTATGACCAGGTGGTGCATGACGTGGCGATCCAGCGCCTGCCGGTGCGCTTTGCCATTGACCGGGCCGGGCTGGTGGGGGCCGACGGGGCGACCCATGCCGGGTCGTTCGACATCGCCTACCTGTCGAACCTGCCGGGGTTCGTGGTGATGGCCGCCGCGGACGAGGCCGAGCTGGTGCACATGATCGCCACCGCCGCCCAGCATGACGAAGGGCCCATCGCCTTCCGCTATCCGCGCGGCGAAGGCTCGGGCGTGACGATGCCGGAAAAGGGCGCGCCGCTGGAGATCGGCAAGGGCCGCATGATCCGCCAGGGCAGCCGCGTGGCGATCCTGTCGCTGGGCACACGCCTGGGCGAGGTGATGAAAGCCTGCGAGGCGCTCGAGGCGCGGGGCGTGTCGCCCACCGTGGCCGATGCGCGCTTTGCCAAGCCGCTGGACCGCGACCTGGTGCTGCAACTGGCCGCCGAACACGAGGCGCTTATCACCATCGAAGAGGGCGCCGTGGGCGGCTTTGGCAGCCATGTGGCGCAACTGTTGGGGGATGAGGGCGTGTTCGACACCGGCCTGAAATTCCGCTCGATGGTTCTGCCCGACACCTTCATCGACCAGGCCAGCCCCGAAGACATGTACGCCACCGCCGGGCTGAGTGCCCAGGATATCGAGGCCAAGGTGCTGCAGGTTCTGGACGTCGAGGTGATGGGCAAGCGGGCCTAGCCGCAGGTTACCAGATCGCCTCCCAGGCCTGGGCCAGTGCGACGCTCAGAAAGCAGATGAACAGGTATCCCAGCAGCACGAACAACCCGTCGCGCGTGACCAGCCCGATGGCCAGGAGCGACACCGCCGTGGCCCCGATACTTGTGACCATCGGCAGCGGCTCCAGCAGCGGCCAGGGCAGGGCGGTCGCCATGATCGTCAGCACCACCAACCATTTCACCGGTCGATGCGTCAGGTAAGACAGCCGCTGCCGCGTGCGGCGGTCGATCCATCCCAGCGGCTTGTGCAGGAAATCTATGGCCCGGTTCAGCTTGTCGCGCGGCAGCGAACGATCCAGCAACAACCCAGGCAACCACAGGTGATCGCGCCCGACCAGGTATTGGGTCGTGACCACTACGATAACCACCATACCCACCGTCGGCGCACCGGGAATCGCCGACAGGGGCGACACCAGCACAAGGCCGACCAGCAGGATCAGCGCCGAAAACGACCGGTCCCCGATATGCCCGACGATCTGGCGCAGCGACACGTGGCTTTCGCCCTCGGCTGGGCGCATCGCGTCCAGCAGCGCGCGCAGATTGTCGGGGCCGGGGGCCGCCATCACCGCCCCTCGACCGCAAGGATCGCCGCCAGCCCCTCGCGGTAGGTGGGATAGCGTAGGGTCACGCCCAGCTCGTACTTGATGCGGCTGTTGTCGACGCGTTTCGATTCGGAATAGAAACTGCGCGCCATCGGCGACAGGTCGGCCTGATCGAAATCGACGGCGGGGGGCAGGGGTATGTCCAGCAGCTTGGCCGCATGGGCGATCACATCCTGCGGCGGGGCGGGATCGTCGTCGCAGACATTGTAGACCGCGCCCGGGTTTGGCCGCGCGATCGAGGCCGCCAGCACCTGCGCGATGTCGTCCACATGCGTTCGGGAAAAGACCTGGCCGGGCTTGATGATCCGGCGGGCGGTGCCGTTGCGCACCTTTTCGAACGGGCCACGCCCCGACCCGTAAATGCCGGCCAGGCGAAAGATGTGCAACGGCAGGCCGGGGATGGCAGCCCACGCGCTTTCGGCCCGCACCCGCGCCGCGCCGCGCTTGGTGCCCGGGGTCAGCGGCGTGGATTCGTCGACCCAGCCGCCATCGTGATCGCCGTAAACGCCGGTGGTCGACAGATACCCCACCCAGTCGAGCGATTGGGCGCGCTGGGCGATTTCCTGCCCATACTGCGCCAGCACCGGGTCGTCGTCATCGCCCGGCGCAACGGAAGACAGGATATGAGTCGCGCGCCCGACCACCGCCGCGATGTCATCCTGCCCCCACAGCAGCGGCTGCACGCCCTGATCGCGCAAGTCGTTGGTTTTGCTTGCGTTTCGCGTGGTGCCATAGATCGTGAAACCCCGCGCCAGCAGGATCGGCGCAAGCGCCTGCGCCACATAACCGTGGCCAAACGAAAGCATGATTTTTTCCATGCATGATAAATGGGTTAGGGCGGCGCCGGGGGCAAGTGTTACAAAAATCACTTTGAGTGGGCGTTTTTGTAACTTATAACAGGTTAAGCGACAGGTGGAGCCAGCCATGTACAGCCAGGGCCTGATCGGTGCTGACGGCAGCACCACGGAAACACCGGAATTTCTGGATGCGTTCCAGAAACGAATCGACGCCGAGGAAAAGATCGAACCGAACGACCCGATGCCCGCCGGCTATCGCCGCACGCTGGTGCGCCAGATCGGCCAGCACGCGCATTCCGAAATCGTTGGTATGCTGCCCGAGGGCAACTGGATCACCCGCGCCCCCAGCCTGCGCCGCAAGGCCGCGCTGCTGGCCAAGGTGCAGGACGAGGGCGGGCATGGCCTGTATCTGTATTCGGCGGCCGAAACCCTGGGCGTCAGCCGCGAGCAGATGACCGAAGAGCTGCTGTCGGGCAAGGCCAAGTATTCGTCGATCTTCAACTATCCCACGCTGACCTGGGCCGATATCGGCATCATCGGCTGGCTGGTCGACGGCGCGGCGATCATGAACCAGATCCCGCTGTGCCGGTGTTCCTTCGGGCCCTATGCCCGCGCGATGATCCGCGTCTGCAAAGAGGAATCGTTCCACCAGCGCCAGGGCTATGAAATCGTGATGACCCTGGCCCAGGGCACGCCCGCGCAAAAGGAAATGGCGCAGGACGCGCTGAATCGCTGGTGGTGGCCGTCGCTGATGATGTTCGGCCCGCACGATGCCGACAGCCAGCACAGCGACCAGTCGATGGCGTGGA
>JAASTF010000240.1 GCA_021767525.1 Paracoccaceae bacterium | reverse complement strand
GGGGGTGATCACCGCCTCGCTGATCTCGAAACGGGCAAGCCTTGCGCAGCAGCGCGATGAACAGGCCGCCGCCCGCGCCGCATGAAACGCATCTTCGGCCCCCATGCCTATGGCCCGGGCCCGGTGCAGGGCAATTACTGGGCCGAAACCGTGCCAGACGCCACCCTGATGCGCCCCGCCGCGACGGGCGAGATACGCGCCGATGTGGCGGTGATCGGCGCCGGGTTCACCGGGCTTTCTGCGGCGCTGCACCTGGCGCAGGCGGGGGTGGATGTGGTGGTGCTGGACGCGCAGCACCCCGGCTGGGGCGCCTCGGGGCGCAATGGCGGCTTCTGTTGCCTTGGCGGGGCCAAGGCCGATGATGCCATGCTGCGCCGCCAGTTCGGCGAGCCCGCCCGCGCCGATTGGCGCCGGACCGAGGTGGACGCGATCGCGCTGGTGGCAAAGCTGCTGGACACCCACGGCATTCAGGCCGACACCCATTCCAAGGGCGAAACCCTGCTGGCCCATTCCGCATCGGCCATGCGCGCCATCGAGGGCGAGGCCGCTACTGTCACCCGCGATTACGGCGCTACACCCACCCTGCATGAAGCGCGCGATCTGGATGGGCTGGGCCTGTCAGGCCCGTTTCACGGTGGTATCACGGTGCCCATCGGTTTCGGACTGAACCCGCGCAAATACCTGGCCGGCCTGCTCAGCGCCACCGAGGCGGCGGGCGCACGCGTCCATGGCGAAAGCCCGGTTCTGCGCATCGGATCGGAAGGCGACAAACAGGCTTTAACCCTGCCCAAAGCGCGCGTTCTGGCCAAGCGGTTGGTGCTGGCGACAAATGGCTACAGCTCCGAGGACGTGCCCGATTGGATGGCCGCGCGCTATATGCCCGCGCAGTCGAACGTGCTGGTCACCCGCCCCCTGACCGAGGCCGAAAAACACGCGGCCGGCTGGACCAGCGTGCAGATGGCTTTCGATTCACGCTACCTGCTGCACTATTTCCGCCTGATGCCCGACAACAGGTTCCTGTTCGGGCGGCGCGGCGGGCTCACATCCTCGCCCCGCGCCGACCGGGCGGCGATCCGCACCACACGCGCCCATTTCGACGCGATGTTCCCGGCATGGGCCAATGTGGAAACCCCATGCAACTGGTCAGGCATGGTGTGCCTGTCGGGCGCTCTGGTGCCCTATTGCGGGCCGATCCCCGACATGCCGGGCGCCTTCGCAGGCTTTGCCTATCACGGCAACGGCGTGGCGATGGGCAGCTACACGGGCGCGCTACTGGCCGATCTGGCGCTGGGGCGCACGCCAAACCGCCGCTACCCGACCATCATGCAGGCCCCGGCGAAACGCTTTCCTTTGGGCCGGTTCCGCCGCGCCCTGATGCCCGCGATCTATGCGATGGCCGGACTTCGCGACAGGCTGTCCTGATCTTCATCTTGCCAAGTAAACTCCGGGGGAGTCCGCGCTTGCGCGGACGGGGGCAGAGCCCCCGATCACCCCTGCGGCGTCATCCCCTGCCGCGCCTTTTCGCGCCGCAGCCCCAGCGCGTGTTCGCGCAGGATAATCGCCACCCCCGCCAGTATCACCAGCCCCGCCCCCGCCAGCATTTGCCCGGTCGGCACCTCGTCGAACACGAAATACCCGATCAGGATTGCCATCAGCATCGAGGCATAGTCGAACGGCGCCACCACGCTGGCATCGGCATAGCGATAGGCGGTGGTCAGGAAAATCTGGCCCGTCCCACCCAAAAGCCCCGCCAGGATCAAAAGCCCCGCCTCGGCCGGGGCGGGCACCACCCATCCGAAGGGCAGCGTCAACAGGGCCAACAAAGTCGAGGTCAGCGAGAAATAGAACACGATGGCCGAGGTCTGTTCCGTCTTGACCAGGTTGCGCACGTAAATCTGCGCCAACGCGGCACAGACCGCCCCCATCAGCACCAGCATCGCACCCAGCGCCTCGGCCCGCGCGACCTCTTCACCGGAAAAGACGGTCAGGCGCGGTGACAGAACGATCAGCACGCCCACCATGCCCAGCGCCACCGCGCCCAGGCGAAAGGCCCGCACCTCTTCGCCCAGGAACATGGCGGCAAAGATCACCGTCAGCAGCGGCGCGGCATAGCCGATGGCCGTGACCTCGGGCAGCGGCAGTAGCCCCAGTCCGGCAAACATCAGCCCCATCGCGCAGGTGCCCATGAAACCGCGCCAGAAATGCGCCAGCCGCGATGTCACACGCAGCCCCGTCGCCAAGTCACCGCGCAGCCAAAGCCAGGCGAAAATCACCGGGATCGCAAAGAACGAGCGGAAAAACACCGCCTCGCCCGGCGGCACGTGGTCGGCGCTGGCCTTGATCAGCGACGACATGACGATGAACAGGGTCACCGACCCCAGTTTAAAGAAGATACCCTTGATCGGCTGCATCGCCCGCGCCCCTGCGCCGTTGAACGGGCCGCTGGACCGGCCCGCATCCTTGTGGCACTAAATCACGAAATCGCCAGGGGGGACCAGATGGCCAATCCGCTTTACGACACGCTTTTCGCGCGGCATTCGGGCCGCGACACGGTGTTCCTGCACCTGCCCGATGGCAGCGCGCTCACGCATGACTCCTTTCTGCGCATGGCCGCGCGGTTTGCCCATCAAATCGTGCAGTTCGGGCTGGAACCGGGCGACCGGCTGGCGGTGCAGATCGGGAAATCGCCGCAGGCTTTGGCCGTCTATGCCGCCTGCGCGCAGACCGGTGTGATCTTCCTGCCGCTCAACACCGCCTACACCCCGGCCGAGGTGTCGTATTTCCTGGAAAACAGCGGCGCCAAGCTGTTTTTGTGCGACGCCAAGGGCGCCGAGGCGCTGGCGCCCGTGTCGGTCAAATCCGGCGCGCGGCAGGAAACGCTGAACGGTGACGGCTCGGGCAGCTTTGCCGACGCGGCAGCAGGCCAGCCCGATGAATTCGACACTATTCCACGCGAAAAGGGCGATCTGGCGGCCTTCCTTTATACCTCGGGCACCACGGGGCGGTCGAAGGGCGCGATGCTGACACAGGACAACCTGCTGTCGAATGCGCAGGTTCTGACCGACTATTGGCGCTTTACCGACCAGGACGTTCTGCTGCACGCGCTGCCGATCTTTCACACCCACGGCCTGTTCGTGGCGACGAATATCTGCCTGATTTCCGGCGCTCAGATGATCTTTTACCCCGGTTTCGATGCAGAACAGATGGTGCGCGACATGCCGCGCGCCACGTCGATGATGGGTGTGCCCACCTTCTATACCCGCCTGCTGGATCGTGACGATTTCACCGCCGACGTGGCGCGGAACATGCGGCTGTTCATCTCGGGCTCCGCCCCCCTGCTGGCCGAAACGCATCGAGAGTTCGAGGCGCGCACCGGCCACCGTATCCTCGAACGCTATGGCATGACCGAAACCAACATGAACACCTCGAACCCCTATGAGGGCGAGCGGCGCGCCGGCACCGTGGGCTATCCCCTGCCGGGGGTCGAGCTGCGCGTGTGCGACGAAAGCGGTGCCGAGATCCCCCAGGGCGAGATCGGCACGATCGAGGTGCGCGGCCCCAACGTGTTCAAGGGCTATTGGCAGATGCCCGAAAAGACGGCCGAGGAATTGCGCGAGAACGGGTTTTTCATCACCGGCGATCTGGGGTTGGTCGATGCCGATGGCTATGTCACCATCGTGGGGCGCGGCAAGGATCTGATTATCTCGGGCGGCTACAACATCTATCCCAAGGAAATCGAGCTGGTGTTGGATCAGGCGCCCGGCGTGCTGGAATCGGCCGTGATCGGCGTGCCGCATCCCGATTTCGGTGAAACGCCCGTGGGCGTTCTGGCCCGCCGCCCGGGGGAAGAGCCCGATATCGATGCGATCATGGCCGAGATGGCCGACGCGCTGGCGCGGTTCAAGCATCCGCGCAAGCTGGTGGTCGTTGACGCGCTACCACGCAACACGATGGGCAAGGTGCAGAAAAACGTGCTGCGTGATGAATACAAGGGGCTTTTTGCGCAAGGTTAGAGCCTGCTTTGCCCACGCGTGACGCGCTTGTGACAATGGGGCGCCTTGCGGCTTGCGCACGTGTCGTGACAGATCGGGCCATGCCCAAACGCCGGAGGCCGCCATGCACCCCACCCTTCCCCTGACCCGCGACATCGTTCTGGTGGGTGGTGGTCACACCCATGCGCTGGTGCTGCGCAAATGGGGTATGGCGCCCCTGCCCGGCGTCCGGCTGACGGTTATCAACCCCGGCCCCACCGCGCCCTATTCCGGCATGTTGCCCGGCCATATCGCGGGGCATTACACGCGTGAGGAACTGGAGATCGACCTTGTGCGACTGGCCCGTTTCGCCGGCGCGCGGATAATTGTCGATCATGCGGTGGGTTTCGACCGGAATCAGAGACTGATCTACCTGAAAAACCGCCCACCCGTCGCCTACGACATCGCCAGCATCGATATCGGCATCACGGCCCGGATGGAGGCGCTGCCGGGGTTTTCCGACCATGCCGTGGGGGCCAAACCGCTGGATATCTATGCCGATCGCTGGCGCGATTTCCGGGCGCAGGTGGCGGGCGGAAAGGCCCAGCCGCGCGTGGCGGTGATCGGCGGCGGCGTTGCGGGGGTCGAGCTGTCGATGGCGATGGCCCATGCCCTGCGCAGCGATGGCGCCACGCCCGATATCACTGTGATCGAGGGCAGCGACCGCATCAATGGCGTGCCGCCTGCCACGGGGCGCAAGCTGGCCCGCGCGATGGCCGATCAGGGCGTGACCTTTCTGACAGGCGCACGGGCGCAAGAGGTGACCGCCGAGGGCGTGGTTCTGGGCGACAGCACTGTTACGGCCGACCTGGTGGTGGGCGCGGCGGGGGCCTATCCGCACCCTTGGCTGGCCGATACCGACCTGCCGCTGACCGATGGCTTTATCACCGTGGACGACACGTTGCAGGTGCAAGGCGATCCGGCGCTTTTTGCCTGTGGCGACTGCGCGCATATGCCCGCCCATCCCCGGCCCAAGGCGGGCGTTTTCGCGGTGCGCGCCGCGCCTGTCCTGTTCGAAAACCTGCGCGCGGCCGCCAGTGGCACGCCCCTGCGCGCGTTCAAGCCGCAGCGCGATTACCTGAAACTGATCTCGCTGGGCGGCAAGGTGGCCTTGGCCGAAAAACTGGGCTTTGCCGTATCCGGCCCGTTGCTGTGGCGGTGGAAGAACCGCATCGACACCAAGTTCATGCACAGCCTGGACCAGCTGCCGCAGATG
>JAASTF010000031.1 GCA_021767525.1 Paracoccaceae bacterium | reverse complement strand
CTCGATCAAGACCCCCATCTGCAATTCGCCGCGGCCCGACACCTCGAACGCCTCGCCGCCCGGCGTGTCCTTGACGCGGATGGCGACGTTCGATTCCGCCTCTTTCAGCAGGCGCTCGCGGATGACGCGGGATTGCACCTTCTTGCCGTCGCGGCCCGCCAGCGGGCTGTCGTTGATGCCGAAGGTGACGGTGATGGTGGGCGGATCAATGGGCTGCGCCTCAAGCGGTTCCTCGACCGCCAGCGCGCAGATCGTGTCGGACACGGTGGCCTTGGTCATGCCCGCCAGGCTGACGATATCGCCGGCCTGCGCCTCGTCGATATCCTGCTGGCCGAGGCCGCGGAAGGCCTGGATCTTGGTGATGCGGAACTGCTCGATCTTTTGGCCGACGCGGCTGATGGCCTGCACGGTGGCGCCCACCTTGGCGCGGCCGGATTCGACGCGGCCGGTCAGGAGGCGGCCCACGAACGGGTCGCTGCCCAGCGTGGTAGCCAGCATGCGGAACGGCTCGTCGAGTTGCTTGATCTGTTTGGGCGCGGGCACGTGATTGACGATCAGGTTAAAGAGCGCCGACAGGTCCTTGCGCGGCCCGTCCAGCTCGGCATCGGCCCAGCCCGACCGGCCCGAGGCGTACATATGCGGGAAATCCAGCTGATCCTCGTCGGCGCCCAGGTTGGCGAAAAGGTCGAAACATTCGTCCAGCGCGCGGTCGGGTTCGGCATCTGGCTTGTCGACCTTGTTCAGCACGACGATGGGCCGCAGCCCCAGGGCCAGCGCCTTGGAGGTGACGAACTTGGTTTGCGGCATCGGGCCTTCGGCGGCATCGACCAGCAGCACAACGCCGTCGACCATCGACAGGATACGCTCGACCTCGCCGCCGAAATCGGCGTGGCCGGGTGTGTCGACGATGTTGATGCGCGTGCCTTTCCATTCGACGCTGGTGGCCTTGGCCAGGATGGTGATCCCGCGCTCGCGCTCCAGGTCGTTGCTGTCCATCGCGCGTTCGGCGACGGCCTGGTTTTCGCGGAAAGCGCCCGATTGTTTCAGCAGCTCGTCCACAAGGGTGGTCTTGCCGTGGTCGACGTGGGCGATGATGGCGATGTTGCGAAGATCCATGCGCGGCGTGTCCTTTGGGCCTGTTCGCGCCCGCCCTAAAGGGTGTTCGCGCGAAATACCAGTCGCAAAACGCCGCGCCGCCGCGTCTATACCACCAACAGCGTGGGGCCAAGTCGGCGCGCGCGGGCGCCGGTGCCCAGTTTGAACCGCGCAAGGCCGGGCGCGTTCTCGGTGTCGACCTGGCCCAGGTCCAGCAGCCGCACGCCATGGCTGCGCAGGCTGAGGGCGGCATGCCACAGCAGGCGGCGATGGGCGTCGGCGGCGCGGCCGGCGGCATCGCTCCACCCGGTTTGGTAGGTCGCGCGTTGGCCGGTGACCAGGAACAGCATCGCGGCCACCGGCGCCGAGGCCGGCCCGGCCACGAACAGCTGCGCGGTGCCAAGCGCGGCATGGGCGGCGATAAGGGCCGGCGGCCAGCTGCGATAACGGCGGTCGCGGGCCTGCCGATCCGCGTGCCGCAGCAGCCAGTGGCCGGGGTCGACGGGCATCGGGCGGTGCCGGATCGGCAGGTCCATGCGTTCGGCCCGGGCCAGCCGGTTGCGCCATTTCTGGTGCAGGCCACGGCGCAGTTCGTCGGGCGCGGCGGACAGATCCCATTCGGCGATCGTTTGCGGCGTTATCAGAGGCCAGGCCCGCAGGGCGGCGGGTATCGGCGCCTCGGCATTAACGACAAGGGCGGTGCGCTTGGGCAGATGCGGCCGCAACGCGCGCAGATCCGCCAGATCGGCGGCGCGGGGCGTGGGCCAGACCGGCCCGCGTGGCACCAGCGCCACGCCGAGGGGGCCGAACCGGCGCAGCATCGCGGTGGCCTGGCCGCCATCGGGCAGGGCGATGATCCGCGCCTCGGTCCCGATGGCCGACAGCGCGGCGGCATGGGCCGGGTGCTGTTGCAGCGGCACATGGGCCATGTCGAATTCGCGATATGCGCCACCATCCATCATGGCGGCATTAACTCATGGATAAGTAAACTGTGGCTTAATCGCCCCCCATGACGCGACGCAAAAGACAGGTGATGGGCGTTCACGCCCCCGCGCCCCGGCCGACCTGGCAGGTGGCCGCGCTGGTGGCGCTGGCCATTGCGGTGCCGCTGGGCCTGGCGATGCAGGCGATCTGGGGCTGAAACGAAAACCGCCCCCGGGCAGGGGGCGGTGCAGGGATCAGAACGGGATCTCGTCGTCCAGGTCGCGCGAGGGGGCGGGCGATCCGCCGCCGCCCTGCGACGGGCCGCTGTCATAACCGCCGCCGTAATCGCCGCCGCCATAGCCGCCGCCCTGGCCACCACCATAGCCGCCGCCACCGCCGCCTTCGCCGCGGCCATCCAGCATCGTCAGCTCGCTTTTATAGGGGCGCAGCACCACCTCGGTCGAATACCTGTCCTGGCCGGACTGGTCCTGCCATTTGCGGGTTTCCAGCTGGCCCTCGATATATACTTTCGAGCCCTTGCGCAGGTATTGCTCGGCCACGCGGGCCAGCGGTTCGGAAAAGATCGCGACCGAGTGCCACTCGGTCTTTTCGCGCCGTTCGCCGGTGTTGCGGTCTTTCCAGGTTTCCGAGGTGGCGATGCGCAGGTTGCACACCTTGCCGCCGTTTTGAAAGGTCCGCACCTCGGGGTCGCGCCCCAGGTTGCCCACCAGAATTACCTTGTTCACCGAGCCGGCCATGCCATCCCTCCTGTCGAGTCGTGTTTGCGCAGGTTACATCATCCCGCGCCGGTGAAGGAAAGGTAAACTTTGCCGAAAAGGCGAGGCGTTTCGCCCTAAACCGCAGGTATAGAGCGGCGCTCTCGACCCTGGGACCAATTCCTTTCGATGCGGCCGGGGCGCAGATTTGTCCCGACCGGCGCGGTGCCGGCCCGGGGCGTGCGCCCCGCAAACCCAACGCAACTGACGCAACATCGCAAAGGAGACGGATATGACCCGTTTGAAAACCGCATCCCTGATCGCCGCCCTGGCCCTGGCCGCCCCGATGGCCCATGCCTCGGACGACGATTATGGCCGTGGGCTGACGCAGGAAAAACGCGCGCAGATCACGGAAAAGATGACCGCCGAAGGCTATGACGTGCGCAAGATCGAGATGGAAGATGGCGAGATCGAGGTCTACGCGGTCAAGGATGGCCAGCGCCTGGAAATCTACCTGAACAACGATCTGAGCGTGCGGCGCCAGAAGATCGACGACTGATACAGGCAGCGCGTTTCCCGGGGCCCGCACGGCCCCGGAGGGCCTTGCCCAACCGGAGATGGGGATATGACACGTCAAAAAGTATGGGACCCGCTGGTGCGGGTGTTTCACTGGACCCTCGTGCTGGGGTTCGTGGCGAACGCTTTGCTGATCGACGAGGACAGCAAGCTGCATGAACAGATCGGCTGGGCCATCGTGGTGTTGCTGGCGGTGCGGGTGGTCTGGGGGCTTGTGGGCACGCGCCACGCACGGTTCACCGATTTCCTGCCCAGCGTCAGCGGCGCGCTGTCGCAGCTGCGCGATATGGCCACGGGCCGGGTACGCCACCATATTGGGCACAGCCCGCTGGGCGCCTGGATGATCTGGAACCTGCTTTTGGGGATCGCGGCGATCAGCCTGACGGGCTGGATGATGACGACCAACGCGTTCTGGGGCGTGGACTGGGTGGAAGAAATGCACGAAGCTTTGGTCCTGTGGGTCGGTCTGTCGGCGCTGGTGCATGTGGCGGCCGTGGTGGTCGAAAGCCTGCGCACCGGCGTGAACCTGCCCCGCGCGATGGTGACCGGCACTAAGGTGATGCCCGATGACGACACGACGCGATGAAACGGTAACAGGCGCCCGGCGCGAGGGTGCGGGGCTGGTGGCCCTCATCCCCGTGCAAGCGTTTTGCGCGGTGTTCTTCCTAAGCGACGCGATTTCGGATTTCGCGGATGTGGGGCGCTATGCGCTGTCGGATTGGCACCTGATACTGGAAACCGTCGCGGCGCTGGGTCTGGTGGTGGGGATCGTGTTCGAATTCCGCTATCTGCTGCGGCTGTTGCGCCGCAAGGCCCACATGGAGCGCGGCCTGTCGATCGCCGCGGGCGCGTTGCACGACGTGATGGAGGCGCATTTCGACCGCTGGAACCTGACCCCGGCCGAACGCGACGTGGCGACATTCGCGCTGAAGGGCATGTCCAACACCGAAATCGCCGAGCTGCGCGGCTCGGCCGAGGGGACGGTCAAGGCGCATCTGAACGCGATCTACCGCAAGGCCGATGTGACCGGGCGCAGCGCGCTTCTTAGCCTGCTGGTCGAAGACCTGATGCAGGCCCCGCTGATGGAACCGGCCGACGGCGCGAGCGGAGCCCAATCGCAGCCGCGCGCCGGCGCCGTTTGATTGGGGTTTCCGGCGCTGGCAAAATCCGTATACTGCGCCCAGGAATTCCGGGGGGAAAGACAGTGATGCGGGTAGTGCTTTTCTTGGCATGTGCGGCCAGCCTTGGGTTGGCCGGGGTCGCCTCGGCGGATGTGTTGTCGTCGAAATCGCGCAACACGCTGTTCCGATCGCAAACCAAGGTTCTGGATAGCCGTGCCTCGCAGCAATACAAGAACTCGGTCCGCCTGCAGCCGCCGCGGGTGATCACGCCCACGAAATGGGGCGACGAGGTGAAATCCTATTCCGGGCGCTACAAGGGGCCATATCTGCAAATGGCGCGCGACGCGGCGCGGCGCCACGGCATCCCCGAAGACCTGTTTCTGCGCCTGGTCAACCAGGAAAGCCGGTTCAATCCCAAGGCGCGGTCGCACAAGGGGGCGATCGGCCTGGCGCAGCTGATGCCGTTCACCGCGGCCAAGCTGGGCGTCGATCCGCACGACCCTTACCAGAACCTGGATGGCGGCGCGCGTTACCTGGCCGAGCAATACCGCACCTTCAAAAGCTGGCGGCTGGCGCTGGCGGCCTATAATGCCGGCCCGGGTGCGGTGAAAAAGTATAACGGCGTCCCGCCCTATCGCGAGACGCGCAACTACGTCAAAGTGATCTGGGGCAGCTAGACCCCTGATCGCGCGCTTTGCCGTATCGGCGCCGGCCCGCCACAGGCCGGCCCCCTGCGGAACCAAATCAGCCATATTCCGTTTCCCCTGCACAGGCGCGACAAACCCGGCCGCCCGGCCACGGTACGCGCCGGCCAACCGAACGGAGTGTGCCATGAACCTGAAACGATCGACACAAGCCATCGCCGCGGCCGCGGCCGCGGGGCTGAGCCTGATGCCCGTGCTGGCGCTGGCGGTGGACCAGACCACGGTCAAATCCATCGATGTCTCGACCGCGCTTGACGGCCTCGCGGGCGCGAACGCGATGGAGTATTACCCCGAGCTGGAAACCGATCTCGAGCTTGCCATGGCCGAGCGCGTGCGCCTGTCGGACGATCCCAGCGGCGTCGAAATCAATGTCGAGGTGCAAGAGATAAGCCTGGACGGCGCCACCACGCTGCCGGCCAGCCGAGATTTCAACCGGATGGAAGGCACCGTGGTGATCACCAGCCCGCTGACCGACGAGCCGCCGCGCAGTTTCCCGGTGCGGCTTGTCGCCGTCAGTGGCGATGCGGTGGTCCCCTAAGGCTATGCCACCGTCGCGCCCGATACCGAGGATTTCTATGCGGCGATGATCATGGCCTTTGCCGATAACGTGGCCGAGGGTCTGCCCGACTATGTCAGCGACTCGCTATCGCGATAAGGGCACGGCCTGGAAGACACCGGGCCGCGCTGGCGCGCGCTGGCGGGGCCATGGCATAGGGGCGCAAGGGCGGCCTAACGCCCCTCGGGGCCAGAATACTGCCGTTCGACCCGGGCCACGCGCAGGCGGTAATGGTCATACCAGCGATCCTTGCCCAATTGCTGTGCGACCAGATGGCGGGCGTCGTCCTTCCACGCCAGAACCGCGGCCTCGTCCACCCAGTAGCTGACGGTGATGCCGAATCCATCGGCATCCCGCGCGCTTTCCATGCCGATGCAGCCCGGTGAGGCAGCGGCCAGGTCAGCCATCTTTTCGGCCATCGCGGCATAGCCCGCATCGCCATCGGCGCGCTGGCTGGCGAAGATCACCGCGTAATAGGGCGGATCGGGCAGGGGGGCGAAGCGGCTCATGGCGCGCAGAGTGTCGCGCGGGCGCGGTCTTGGCAAGCGTGGCGCGATCCAAAGGCGCGCCTGCGGCGCCCACTATTCGTGGATGAGGGGCGCTGCCCCTCAAACTCCCCGGAGTTTACCTGGCAAGATGAAGTTGGCCTGGCTGGCCCGGTCGCATTTCCACCGCAAGTGGCGAGGGCCGCACCGGGGCGGCCCCAAGCCCCTTTATTCTGCGGCGACCTTGATGACCGGCTCCATCCGTTCAAGGATATCCTCGGCCAGGTGGCACTTGATCTGGTGGCCGTCGGCCATCGTGCGTTGCGGCGGCACCTCTTTTTCGCAAAGGCCGCCTGGCACCTGGTCTTTCCAGCGGCAGCGCGTCTGGAACGGGCAGCCGGGTGGCGGGTTCATCGCGCTGGGAATATCGCCTTCCAGCACGATATGGGTTTTCTCGACCTTCGTATCCGCGATGGGCACGGCCGAAAGCAGCGCCTCTGTATAGGGGTGATAGGGCGGGGCAAAGACCTGTTCGGTGGTGCCGATTTCAACCACATGGCCCAGATACATCACCATCACCCGGTCGCTGAGATAGCGCACGATTGACAGGTCGTGGGCGATGAACAGCAGGGTCGTCTTTTGCTCGCGCTGGATTTCCAGCAACAGGTCGGTGACGGCGGCCTGCACCGACACGTCGAGCGCCGAAACCGGTTCATCCGCCACGACGATACGCGCGTCACCGGCAAAGGCGCGGGCGATGCCGACGCGCTGTTTCTGCCCGCCCGACAGCTGCCGGGGCATCCGGTCGGCGAAGGCGCGGGGCAGTTTCACAAGGTCCAGCAGTTGCAGCATCCGCTCGCGCCGCTCGGCGTCGTTCTTGCCGATGCCGAACACCTCGAGCGCGCGCATGATCTGTCTGCCCACGGTCATCGAGGGGTTAAGCGTGTCAAACGGGTTCTGGAACACCATCTGCACATCGGCCACGGTCTTGGTGTCGCGCGACTGGATGGGCGTGTGCTCGATGCTTTTGTTATCCAGAAGGATTTGCCCGTCGGTGGCGGTTTCCAGCCCCATCAGCACCTTGGCGAAGGTGGATTTGCCGCAGCCGGATTCGCCCACGATGGCCAGCGTCTCGGATTCGCGTGCCTCGAACGACAACTCTTCGTTGGCCTTAACCACCTTGGTCGCGCCGCTGCCGCCGAAAAGCGCGTTGGCCGCGACCTCGTAGTATTTCTTCAGCTTGTCCATCTTCAGGACAACATCGCCCGGCTCGCTTTTGCCGGTTTCGGTGCTGGCGGCGATGGGTGCGTTCCAGTCGATCTCGTCGATGCGCAGACAGCGCGAGCGGTGCCGGTCGTCGCCGGGGATGTCGACCATCGGCACGCGTTGATCGATGTCGCAAAGCCCTTGCTGGAAATAGTCGCAGCGCGGGCCGAAATTGCAGCCCGGCGGGCGTTCATGGGGCAGGGGAAAGTTGCCCGGGATCGCGACCAGCGGGCGCGTGTTCTTGTTGGCGCCCGGCAGCGGGATCGAGCGGAACAGCGCCTGGGTATAGGGGTGCTGCATCTTGTCGAACACGTCGGCGATGCTGCCGGTTTCCACCGCCTCGCCGGAATACATCACGCAGATGCGGTCGCAGGTTTCCAGCACCAGGCCAAGATTGTGCGAAATGAACAGCATCGAGGTGCCGTATTTCTTGCCCAGATCCTTGACCAGTTCGACCACCGCCGCCTCGACCGTCACGTCGAGCGCGGTGGTCGGCTCATCCAGGATCAGAAGCGACGGTTTCGACATCAGCGCCATCGCGATCACGATGCGCTGCTGCTGGCCCCCCGAAAGCTGGTGCGGATAGGATTTCATGATCCGCTCGGGGTCGGGCAGCTTCACGTCCGTCACCACCTCGAGCGCGCGCTGATAGGCGTCTTTTTCGCTGATGCCCTCGTGGATCATCGGCACTTCCATCAGCTGGCGGCCGATCTTCATCGCCGGGTTCAGGCTGGCCATCGGCTCCTGATAGATCATTGCGATCTCGTTGCCGCGGATGTCGCGCAGCTGGTCGGTGGTCATCTCGCTCAGGTCCTGGCCCTTGAACTTGATCGACCCGCCGACGATGCGGCCGTTCACGCCCAGGTCCTGCATCACCCCCAGCGCCACGGTGGATTTGCCGCAGCCGGATTCGCCCACAAGGCCCATCGCCTCGCCGGGTTGCACGACGCAGGAAAAATCCATCACGGCGGGGATTTCCCGCAGCCGGGTGAAGAACGAGATCGACAGCTTGTCGATCTCCAGGATCGGCCCCTCGTAGTCAGCCAGTTTGCTCATTGTTCTTTATCTCCCTGTCGAAAAGAGCCGCTTATGCGTTTCCTCTCTCCGAAAATATCCCGGGGGGTCCGGGGGGCTGGCCCCCCGGTCCTGCCCTTGGTCTTAGTCCTTCAGGCTTTCCTCGCGCAGGCCGTCCGCCAGCAGGTTCAGCCCCAGAACAAGGCTGAGCAGCGCAAAGGCCGGCGGTAGGGCGGGGTGCAGGTAGATCGACAAAAGCTTGCGGCCCTCGTTGATCGTGCTGCCCCAGTCCGGGCTTTCGGGCGGCAGGCCCAGCCCGAAGAAGCCCAGTGTGCCCAGAAGGATGGTGGTATAGCCGATGCGCAGGCAGAAATCGACGATCAGCGGCCCGCGCGCGTTGGGCAGGATTTCCCACAGCATGATGTACCACGGGCCCTCGCCCCGGGTTTGGGCTGCAGCGACGTAATCGCGCGTCTTGATGTCCATCGCCAGGCCCCGCACGATGCGGAACACCGTGGGCGAGTTGACGAAGACGACCGACACGAACACCACCAAAATCCCCGGCGCGATGTCGAAGAAATCGAGCGGCCAGAAATCGATCTTCGAGTCGTTGGCGTTGATGACCGACATGTAGAGCAGGAACAGGGGCACCAGCACGATGGCCAGGTAGGTCCAGTTCTTGCCCGGCTGCCCGGCATAGCGCGAGTTGATCAGGACCGCGCAAAAGATCAGCGGAAAGACGAACAGCACCACCGCCATGTATTGCGGCAGGCCCGTGGCCACGATTTCCGGCGTCACCAGCAGGTAGAACAGCAGGATAACCGGGAAGGCCAGGATCAGGTTCGCGAGGAACGACAGGAAGGTGTCCAGCTTGCCGCCGTAATAGCCCGCGGGCAGGCCCAGCGTGATCCCCACCATGAAGGCAAACAGAGTGGCCAGCGGCGCGATGGCGATCACGATGGTCGAGCCTTTCAGCATGCGGCTGAACACGTCGCGCGCCAGCGCGTCGCCGCCCAGAAGGTACCATTGATACTGGCCCTCCTCGGCGCCGCGCAGGGGCGTGCCGGGGTCTTCGTTCTTCATGCCCGATACCTGCTCCAGCGGCGGGTGGGTCAACAGCATGTCGAAGGCCGCGAACAGGCCCACGAACACCCAGAACATCACCAGGCCGAAACCGATCATGCCGATGGTGCTGTCGAACAGCTTGCCGTAAAGGCCCAAGCGCCGCTTGAACTTGATCGACGCGGCGAAAAGCAGCACCAGTGCGATCCAGACAGGCACAAGTTGCTGGCTCATGCCGCCGATGATGCCGGCGCCTGGCGCGCCCACGATGGCACCGCCGATCAGGTAGGTCAGCAGCAAGGCCAGCACGCCCAGCCCCGCCCAGTTCGTGGCGCGCGGCGCCCAGACGGCAGGGCCGCCGCTGGTCGCGCTCAGCGTTCCGTCGGGGTTGGTTTGCATTGTCGGCGCAGGCAGCAGGATCGACACCGCGATCCGCAGCACCACCAGCGACACGAACACCGCCACGAGCACATAAAGGATCGGGTCGAGAATGTCGCCCAGCGATCCGGTCCAGGTCAATGGTTCCATGTTCCCGTATCCCTCCTTACGAAACGCTGATGCGCGGGTTGAGGTAGACATAGCCGATGTCGGAAATCAGCTGCGTCACCAGCACCACGATCACCGACACGACCGAGACCGCCAGCAGCAGCTCGATGTCGTTGTTGCCCGCGGCCTGCACCAGCGTCCAGCCGAAGCCCTTGTAGTTGAACAGGGTCTCGACGATCACGACGCCGTTCAGCAGCCAGGGGAATTGCAGCATGATGACGGTGAAGGGCGCGATCAGCGCGTTGCGCAGGGCGTGTTTCACCACGATGTTCGGGAAACTCACACCTTTCAGCCGGGCTGTGCGGATATATTGCGCGGTCATCACCTCGGCCATGCTGGCCCGGGTCATCCGCGCGATATAGCCCATGCCGTAAAGCGCGATGGTCAGCACCGGCAGGAAGAAGTTTTCGAAGGTCGGGTTTTCCATCGCGCTGGCGGCGGTGCCCTTGAACCATTTCAGCCCCACGGCCGAGGATGCGAAAACCGCGATCAGGATCACGCCCGAGACGTATTCCGGCGTCGCCGTGGTGGTGATGGCAAAGGTCGAGAGCGTGCGGTCCGTGGCGCTGCCTTCGCGCATGCCGGCCAGCACGCCCAGGATCAGCGCCGAGGGCACCATCAACAGCATCACCCAGAACATCAGAACGCCGGTCAGGCCCAGCCTGGTCGAGATGATCTCGGATACCGGTTCCTTGAACACCGTCGAATATCCCCAGTATCCCTGCAGGATACCGCAGAAATTCGGCGCTTCGGCCGGGTCCATGCCCGGGTCGATACAGCGGCCCGTCACGGTGCCGTCTTCGGCCTCGAACCGATACGAGGGCATCACGCCCAGCCATTCGGCGTATTTCTTGGGCGTCGACTGCATGTAGCCGCGTTTGTCCAGCCAGCTTTCCACGGCCTCGTCCGACATGCGGAAGTTGCCTTGGGTCTTGGCCAGTTTTTCAAGATTCGGATAGAGGTTCGTCATGAAGAACACGACGAATGTCAGGCAAAGCGCGGTCAGGATCATGACCCCGACCCGGCGTAGAATGAACAATCCCATATGAGCCCCTGTTGGTGGCTGTCGGCCGGTTTTCCGGCCATTTGCTTGTGACGGTTGCTGGGCCGTCAAAACGTGTGGGGCGCGACCGTGGCCGCGCCCCCGATGCGCAAGTTACGCGTTGGTGACCCACCACTTGTAGATCTGCGGCAGGTAGGCGATGTGCATGTCGCAGCCCGCCACGTTGTCGTTGTAGTGGCGATAGAGCGAACGCCAGTAGGGCTGGATCGTCACGCCATCCTCGACCAGGATGGCCTGAAGCTTGCCCGCGACCTCGCGGCGCTTGTCGGCGTCGGCGATTGCGTTGGCTTCGGCCAGCAGGGCGTCGAATTCGGGGTTCGAATAGCCGAACTCGTTCCACGCCTCGCCCGAGCGATAGGCCAGGCCCCAGACCTGGGTGGCCAGCGGGCGGTGGTTCCAGTTGGTCGAGCTGAACGCATATTTCGTCCAGTCGTTCCAGAACGTGCTGCCGGGCAGGATCGTCCGCTTGACGTTGATGCCGGCGTCACGCAGCTGGGCGGCCACCGCATCGGTGGTGTTCTTGCGCCAGTCGTCGTCGATCGAGTGCAGCTCGATCTCCATGTCGGTCATGCCCGCGGCATCCCACAGTTCCTTGGCCTTTGCCGGATCGTAGGGCAGGCGGCCCACATCGGGGTCGGTTTCCGGGTGCACCGGCGCGGCGTGGTGGTTTTCGGCCACGACACCGTTGTTCGAGTTGCCCAGCTCCAGGCAGACCGCGTTGTCGACCGCCATCGCCAGGGCCTGGCGGGCGCGCTTGTCGGCATAGATCTGCTTGCCGTCCACCTCGGCCAGTTGGTTGGGGCGGATCACGATGGTCGAGCCGGTGGCAACCTCGGACTTGGTCCAGCCCAGGCCGTCCATGATCTCGATATAATCGCCCACGGTTTCATAGAACATGTCGACCTCGCCGGCGTCTGCCGCGGCCACCCAGGCGGCCGGGTCGGTGCCATAGTCGATATATTCGATGCGGTCGGCGTAGAATCCGCCCTCTTCAAAGGCTTCGTCGCCCCACCAGGGGTGGCCCGACTTGACCAGAACGGCCTTCACCCCGACCTCGAGGCTTTCGACCTTCATCGGGCCGGTGCCGATCAGCGTGGTGATGTCGGCGTTGGGATCAAAGCTGCTGTGATAGACGGCGGCCGGATAATCCGCGATGCCCGGGATGATCGTGATGTCGGGCGTCTTGCAGGTCAGGCGCACGGTGGTCGGGTCGACCACTTCGATGGCGCCCTCGGCGGCCTTGCCGCTTTCGTCGTCGATCAGCGAGGCCACGCGCGCCGCCATCGAGTTGCCTTCAACCGACTTGTCGCACCATTCGGTAAAGATGCGCGCCACGTCCTCGGCGGTGAAGTCGTCGCCGTTCGACCACTTGATGCCCGGACGGACGTTCAGCGTGTACACGGTGGCGTCGTCGTTCACATCCCAGCTTTCCAGCAGCATGCCGCGGAACGTGCCGTCATTGTTGTATTCCACCAGGTATTCCAGCGTGCCCGCGGTCAGGTGGGCGATCTGGGTCCAGTCATATGTGCGTGGATCCTTGAACGCGCGCACTTCCATCTGCATGCGGATCGTGCCGCCGCGCTTGGGCTCGCCGTGGGCCGCGGCGCGTGCGGGCTGGCCAAGGCCGCCCAGCGCATAGGCCGCGGTGGCCGACAGGCCCAGAGCGGTCGTGCGCGTCAGGAATTCGCGGCGGCTCAGCTTGCCGGCCTTGAATTCCTCGGCGTACATCTTGGCCGCGCTGTGCACGGTCTGGGTTTCGGGGGTCGTCAGCGTCATCTTGTTCTCCCTGTGACACGTTGATTTTTTTGCGGGATCGATCGGTGCTGCCGCGACGAAGCACGCTGTGTGCCGCGACCATCGCCATGCCATCCCCTCCTTGTGCCGACATTCGGCACGAGAATGCCAAGCGCGTCAACGCCCTGCTTCGTCATTTCATGGCTCAAAACCGACATGCCGCTTATACAAAAGCGACATAGGCCGGAGGGGCAACCCGAAAATGTTTCTGCGTCAACTTTTCGCGATGTTCTGGCTGGCGCGGCGCAGCGCACTGGGGCTGTGGCCCGTATGCTGGGTGACGAAACGCGAGAAATAGGCGGCGCTGCCGAATCCCAGGTGGTCCGCGATGCGCGACAGCGGCGCCTCGGTCTGCTCGATCAGCTCGCGCGCGGCGTGCAACGTCACCTGAGATTGCATCTCGGCGGCGGTCAGGCCGCAAGTCTGCTTGCACGACCGGCTGAGATGGGTCGGCGTCACGTCCAGGGCATCGGCCAGATCGGCCATGCTGGGGCCCAGGTGGTGTTGGCGCACCAACAGGTCGCAATACGCCGCGACCAGCCGTTGCGCGGCGCGGTGGGTGGCGGCGTCGGTGTCCGGTTCGGTGGTCTGGCGGTGCAACCAGACCGCGGCCAGCCGGCCATAGGCCGCCATCGCCTGCGACATCAGCGGCGCGTTGCGGGCGGTTTCGCGCTGCATAGCCTCAAGCAGCATGGTCAGGTCGGTCTGGGCCTGCTGGTCGCGGATGCGCAGGTGCCGGGGAACGCGGCCGAACCCCAGCGATGCGCCGTCGGGTATGCTCAGCGCCAGGCCAAAGCTTTGCGGGCCCAGTTCGATGGCGTGCAGGGTGCCTGCGGGCAGGAACAGCGCGTTATGCGCGCCCAGGCCGCGGCGGTTGCCTTCGATGATGACGCGGCCCTGGCCACGGGTGATCCACAGCAGCAGATCGTGATCGCGCGCGTGCAAAAGCTCCAGCCGCCACGAAGCGCCGCGCGCATATTGCAGAATCGTCCGGATCGACGGCGCACCGTCTGTCGAGATGTCGTGCATCATGTCGCCGTTGCCATCCATTGGGCTGCCTCGCGTTGCGGTGTGGCTGCCCCTTGTGTTTGGCAAATCCGCGTCCGGATTCAAAGCGTGGCGGCGTCGATCGGCGTCCAGCCGCCCATTCGGGCACGAAACCAGGTGCGTTGCCGCTTGGCGAATTGGCGGGTGGCAATGGTGGCGGCGGCGCGTGCTTGATCCAGGGACATGTGCCCTTGCAGATGGGCGATCAGTTCGGGCGCGCCGATAGCCTTGGCGGCGGGCAGTGTCGGATCCCAGCGCGGCAGAAGGGCGCGCGCCTCGTTCAGCGCGCCCTGGTCCAGCATCGCGTCAAAGCGGCGCGCGATGCGGGCGTTCAGCCAATCCTTGTCGGCCTGCACCAGCAACGGCACGGTGTCGGCCAAGGGCAAAAGCGGCGGCGGCGTGTCATCCTGCCAGGCGGCCAGCCCGCGCCCGGTGGCCTGCTGCACCTCCCAGGCGCGCTGCACCCGCATCGGGTTTTGCCGGTCGATCCGCGCCGCCGTTTCGGCATCGAGGTCGGCCAGCAACGCGGCCAGCCCCTTTTCGTGCACGACAGCGTCGGCGCGGGCGCGGATTTCCGGCGGGGTCGGCGGGATATCGGCCAGCCCTTCGGTCAGCGCGCGAAAGTAAAGCCCGGTGCCGCCGACGATGATGGGGCGCGCATCGCCTTGCAGGATGTCGGCGACCTCGCGCAGCCAATGCCCGACCGAATAAGCGAAATCGCAGGGCACGTGACCAAAAAGAAGGTGCGGCGCGCGCGCCTCGTCTTCGGACGAGGGGCGGGCCGTCAGAACGCGCCAGCAGTCGAAAACCTGGATCGCATCGGCATTCACGATCACGCCACCGCCGGTTTCCGCGATACGCAGCGCCAGCGCCGACTTGCCGCTGGCGGTGGGGCCGGCGATCAGCACGGGGCGTTGGCGGGGGATGGCGTCGATTTGGCTCATAGCGCGCGATCTAGCCGCAAAACCGCGCGGTTTCAAAAGCCAAAAGCGCGCGTGCCCCAAGTCGCGCATTGAACCCGCCCGCGAATTAAGACATTTTGCCCCCGATCCAGACATACCGAGCGGGAGAGCCCCATGGCAGACGCAGCCCAGACCCCGAAAACCGCCTTCAAGCGGGTTTTGTTGAAAATCTCGGGCGAGGCGTTGATGGGCGACCAGGGGTTCGGCCTGCATCCCCCCACCGTGCAGCGAATCGCGGAAGAGGTGAAATCGGTCCACGATTTGGGGGTCGAGATCTGCATGGTGATCGGGGGTGGCAACATTTTCCGCGGCCTTGCCGGCAGCGCCCAGGGGATGGAGCGCACGACCGCGGATTACATGGGGATGCTGGCCACGGTGATGAACGCGCTGGCGGTGCAATCCGCGCTTGAGGCGCTGGGCGTCTACACCCGTGTGATCAGCGCCATCCGCATGGACGAGGTGGCCGAGCCCTATATCCGCCGTCGCGCCGTGCGCCACCTGGAAAAAGACCGCGTGTGCATCTTTGCCGCGGGCACCGGCAACCCCTATTTCACCACCGACACGGCCGCCACGCTGCGCGCCAACGAGATGGCCTGCGAGGCGATTTTCAAGGGCACCAAGGTCGACGGGGTTTATGACAAGGACCCCAAGAAATACCCGGATGCGAAACGCTATGACTCGATCAGCTATGACGACGTGTTGCAGCAGCACCTGGGCGTGATGGATGCCAGCGCCATCGCGCTGGCGCGCGACAACAGCCTGCCGATCATCGTCTTTTCGCTGGACGAGCCGGGCGGCTTTCGCGGCATCTTGGCCGGTGAAGGCACCTATACCCGCGTCGGGCCCTAGGGCGGTCTTTGCGGCGGGTTGGGCCCGCCCGCCCGGCCCATGCCGCCGTGACCGTGGCCAGGCGGGCGCCCCCGGTCGGCAACGGCCTGCCTGACGCCCGGTCCGGGGCCATTGCGGACCTTCCTTTCCCATGTCTATAAGACGGCAGGACAAAAAGGGAGCGTTTGAGGCACCATGGCAGACGAATTCATCCTGGACACCGACGATCTCGAGCGGCGCATGCAAGGCGCGATGGCCAGCCTGCGCACCGAATTCGCGTCGCTGCGCACCGGCCGCGCATCGGCCACCATGCTCGAGCCGGTGACGGTCGAGGCCTATGGCCAGCAGACGCCGATCAACCAGCTGGGCACCGTCAACGTGCCCGAACCGCGCATGGTCACCATCAATGTCTGGGACAAATCGCTGGTGGGCGCGGTGGAAAAGGCCATCATGAATTCCGGCCTGGGCATCAACCCGCAGACCAATGGCACCATCATCATGCTGCCGATCCCCGAGCTGAACGAGGAACGCCGCCGCGAATTGGGCCGGGTGGCCGCGCAATATGCCGAAAGCGCCCGCGTGGCCATTCGCAACGTGCGCCGCGATGGCATGGATCAGATCAAGAAGGGCAAGGACCAGATGTCGGAGGATGACCAAAAATTCTGGGAATCCGAGGTGCAGGACATGACCGACCGCTTCATCAAATCCGTCGACGAGGCCCTGGAAACCAAGCAAGCCGAAATCATGCAGGTTTGATGGATGGCGCCGGAGAGCTTTTGAAACACGAAACCGATACACGGCGCGCGCCGCGCCACGTGGCCATCATCATGGATGGCAATGGCCGCTGGGCCACCCAGCGCGGCCGGCCCCGTCTGTTCGGCCACCATGCGGGCGCCAAGCGCGTCCGCGAGGTTGTCGAGGCCTGCCCCGATCTTGGCGTGAAATACCTGACGATATTCGCCTTTTCGACCGAGAACTGGAAACGCACCCAGGTCGAGGTGGCCGGGCTGATGAGCCTGTTTCGCCGCTATATCGCCAAAGAAGCGCGCGCGCTTTTCGAAAAGGGTGTGCGCGTGCGGTTCATCGGCGACCGCGTGCAGCTGGATGCCAAGCTGATCGCCCTGATGGACGAGCTTGAGCAGCTGACCGCCGGAAACGATGGCGTGAACCTGACCATCGCCCTGAACTATGGCGGTCGCGACGAGGTGGCCCGCGCCACCAAGCGGCTGGCCGAAGACGTGGCCGCGGGCAAGTTGGACCCGGCCGATGTCGACCAGGAAACGCTGCCCAAATACCTCGATACCTACGTGCTGCCCGATCCCGACCTTGTGATCCGCACCAGCGGCGAGGCGCGGATTTCCAACTTTCTGCTGTGGCAGTCGGCCTATGCCGAGTACGAGTTCATCGACACGCTGTGGCCGGATTTCACGCATGAGGAATTCGCCCGCCTCGTGGCCGGCTTTGGCGCGCGCGAGCGGCGGTTCGGTTCCGTCCCTGCATGAGCGCGCCCGCCTCGAAATGGAGCGATCTTTGGGTGCGGGTCGCCTCGGCCGTGGCGATGCTGGCGATCGGCGGGGCCGAGGTCTGGCTTGGCGGTTTGTGGTTTCACAGTTTCGTCGGGCTGATCATCGGCCTGATGATGTGGGAGCTGGTGCGGATGCTGACCGGTGACGGTCATGGCCGCGCGGTGCAGATCGGCGTGCTGTCGGGCGCGGTGATGGTGGCGTTGAACTACGTGCCGGGCATCGTGGTGCTGCCGGTGATCCTGGGCATCGTCGCCGTGGGGGCGGCGCTGGCGCGGACCTATCGCAAATCCTGGCTGCTTTACGCGCCGATGGTGCTGCTGTCGGGCTATGCGCTGTGCTGGATGCGCGATGGTCTGGGGATCGAGTTTTTGATCTGGCTGCTTTGCGTCGTGATCGCCTCGGATGTGTGCGGCTATTTCGCGGGTCGCCTTCTGGGCGGGCCGAAATTCTGGCCGGCGGTCAGCCCCAAGAAAACCTGGTCGGGCACGGTGGCGGGCTGGATCGGCGCGGCGCTGGTGGGGCTGTATTTCACCCATGTGTTCGACGTGTTCTTTGACGAACCCGCCCGCGCGGTGCCGGTGATGGTGTTTTCGGTGCTGGTGGCGCTGGCCGCGCAGATGGGCGACATCGCCGAAAGCGCGATCAAGCGGCGGGTTGGGGTCAAGGACAGCTCTTCGCTGATCCCCGGGCACGGCGGGTTGTTGGACCGGTTCGACGCGCTGATCGGCGCCTCGGTGGTTGTCTTGGCGTTGGGGGTGGTGCTGTGACACGGCGGCGGGTGACGATTTTCGGGGCCACAGGCTCGATCGGGCAGAACACGATCGACCTGATCGCGCGCGCGCCACAGCGGTTCCAGGTGGTGGCGCTGACCGGCGGGCAGAATATCGACCGGCTGGCCACCGACGCGCGCCAGCTGGGGGCCGAGCTGGCGGTAACGGCCGATCCCGCGCGGCTGGACGATCTGCGCGCAGCCCTTGCGGGATCGGGGGTCGAGGCCGCGGCGGGCCCCGACGCGCTGATCGAGGCGGCGACGCGCCCGGCCGACTGGATCATGTCGGCCATCGTGGGCGTCGCGGGGCTGGCGCCGGGGCTGAAGGCGCTGGAACAGGGCAGCACCCTGGCGCTGGCCAACAAGGAGTCGCTGGTCACGGCGGGGCCGTTGCTGATGGCCACTGCCGCGCGGCACGGCGCGCGCATCCTGCCGGTTGACAGCGAGCATTCCGCGATCTTCCAGGCGCTGGTCGGCGAAGATATGGACGCGGTCGAGCGCATCGTGATCACCGCCTCGGGCGGGGCGTTCCGCGACTGGCCGGTTGAAAAATTGGCCCATGCCAGCGTGGCCGAGGCATCCAGCCATCCGAACTGGGACATGGGCCAGCGGATCACGATCGACAGCGCCTCGATGTTCAACAAGGCGCTGGAGGTTATTGAAACGAAAGAGTTTTTCGGAATAGCCCCGCAGCGGATCGAGGTGCTGGTGCATCCGCAATCGCTGGTTCATGCGCTGGTCGGATTCCGCGACGGTGCCTTGATGGCGCATGTCGGCCCGCCCGATATGCGCCACGCCATCGGCTATGCGCTCTACTGGCCGCAACGCGAGGCGCTGCCGGTCGAGGCGCTGGACCTGGCG
>JAASTF010000239.1 GCA_021767525.1 Paracoccaceae bacterium | reverse complement strand
GGTCTATGCAGGCGCCATGACCCGGCTGATCGCATTCAACAAACCCTTCGACGTGCTGTCGCAATTCACCGACCGCGGCAGCGCCGACAGCCCGCGCGCGACGCTGTCGGATTTCATCGATCTGCCGGGAGTTTACCCTGCCGGGCGGCTGGATCGCGACAGCGAGGGGCTGATGCTGTTGACCGATGACGGCAAGCTGCAGGCCCGCATCAGCCACCCCAGGAACAAGATGCCGAAAACCTATTGGGCTCAGGTCGAAGGCGTGCCCGACGACGCCGCGCTGGCCGCGCTGCGCAAGGGTGTGACGCTGAAAGACGGGCCGACGCGCCCGGCCAAGGTGGTCCGCATGTCCGAGCCGCCGGGCCTGTGGCCGCGCAATCCGCCGATCCGGTTTCGCAAAAGCGTGCCCGACACCTGGATCGCGCTGACGATCACCGAGGGTCGCAACCGCCAGGTCCGCCGGATGACAGCCGCCGTCGGGCACCCCACCCTCCGCCTGATCCGCGCGAAAATCGGAAACTGGGAACTGGCGGGGCTTCCACCCGGCGAGTGGCGCGACCTGTCGGTTTAGGGTTACTGGCCCGCGCCGGTTTCAGCGGGCATTCCCACCCGCGCCCGCAGCACGGCCGATACCGGCGCCAAGGCCACGCGGCTGGCCCGGTCGGCCAGCCCCCACAGGATCAGCGCCGACACTGTTTCGGGCCGTGCCCGGCCCACCATCACCACGCCGCCCTCTTCCTGGCTGGCCTTGAAGGCCGCCTGGTCCAAGAACCGCCGGATGACCGAGGCATCCTGCCCCTTGGCGTCGAAATCGCGAAACAGCGTGGCGGCAGGCACGCCTTCACGCTCGGCCAGCTTGCGCGCGGTGTCCAGCCCGTTGGGATACATCACCAGCCCGTGCCCGCTGTCGCGCAGATAGGCCGTCACCTGGTCCGAGATCGCCCGGCTGGATTGCAGACCGCTGCCGGTGCCCTCCATCACGCCGACCGCCTGGGGCATCTCGGCCAAAAGTGCCGCCATGTTCACCTCGACATCGGCGGCCGCCGCGGTTTCGGGAATGTCGGTCAGCGCCAGCACCTCGAACCCGGCTTCGCGGTATTTCCGCGTGGCCTCGGCCGCACCGTCGCGGGCCGGGTCGATGGCGAAACTCAACGGATAGGGAAACGAGCCAAGCGCCTCGACCGCGCTGGAAAACGCGCCGTCATCGATCAGCACGATGGCCATCAGCGGCTTTGCCTCGGGGTTGTCGAAGGTCGCCGCGTTGGCCAGGATGGGCGGCTGATCGCCAGCCTCGGCTTCGGCGGTCGGCTCGGGCGCTGCATCCGCCGCATCGGCCTGCGCAGCCTCACCCTGCATTTCAAGACGTGTCCCGCCGCTGTTGTCGCGCGCGATCAGGGACTGGGCCGGGGTGCCGATGGTGGGCCGTCCATCCTGTTGCGCGGTATCTTCCTGCGTCGGCGCCGGCTTCACGGGCGCCTCGGTCTGGGCTGTCTCAGGCTGGGCCGGGGCCTCGTCTGCGGGTGCCTCGGGCGGCGCGTCCGCCCTGGCTGTGTCCTCACCGGGGGCCTCCGCGACCGCATCGGGCGCCTCGGCTGTTTCGACCGGCGCGGCAGGGTCGATGTCGGGCGCAGGAGACTCGTCACTCACGGTTTCCGTTGCAGGCGCGTCAGTCTCGGGCTGGGCATCGCTGACCGCGGGCGGCTCGGGCGCTTGCGGCGTGGCGACCCCTTCTTCGGCCTCGGGTGCGACGGGCAAGGCCGCTTGCGGGCTGGGCAAGACCGGCACATCGGTCGCCACCTCGACACGCCCGCGCTGACCCTGTTCGGGCGGCGCGGCCAGCCGGTCTTCGGGTGTGCCGGTTTCGGGCTGGGCCGCCGGCTGCGTGTCGGCGCGCGCCATCGGGTCCAGCGTGTCCGGTGCGGGCGGCGCCACGGTGGGCGCGGCCTCGGGCTCGGGCTGGGGCAATGGCGCGGGCACGTTCGCGGCACGGTCTTCGCGCCGTTCCTGGAATTCCGATCCGGGCGGCACCTCGATCGCGGCGGCCTCGGGCTTCGGCGGCACAGGCGGGCCGATCACCGCCGAAATACCAACGGCGGCGGCCACACAGACCACCGCGCCCAACAGCATCCCACCCAAGAATCCGCGTGTCATGCGCCTGCTCCCATCATCCTCGTGGCGCCGGGGCTGTTTCGCGCCCCTTGGCGTGGCCGGTGCCGCGCGCCACATGGGCGTGACGCGCTGTCGGCTTGACCTTGCCACATAAGCCCGGGCAAGTATACCGCGACCAAGGCGCGGGCAACCAGCCCCGAAAATTGCAAAAGACAGGGCAGATGCTTCTTCTCATCGATAATTACGACAGCTTCACCTACAACCTCGTCCATTACCTGGGCGAGTTGGGGGCCGATGTGCAGGTGCATCGCAACGATGCGCTGGACGTGCAGCAGGCCATGGCCCTGAACCCGGCGGGCATTCTGCTGTCGCCGGGGCCGTGCGATCCCGACCAGGCGGGCATCTGCCTGTCGCTGACCCAGGCCGCCGCAGAAACCGGCACACCGTTGATGGGGGTGTGCCTGGGCCACCAGACAATCGGCCAGGCTTTCGGCGGCAAGGTGGTGCGCTGCCATGACATCGTGCACGGCAAGATGGGCACCATGCATCACGACGGCAAAAGCGTCTTTGCCGGCCTGCCCAGCCCGTTCCAGGCCACGCGCTATCATTCGCTGGTGGTCGACCGCGACAGCCTGCCCGACTGCCTTGAAATCACCGCCGCGCTTGAGGACGGCACCATCATGGGCCTGCAACACCGCGACCTGCCGATCCACGGCGTCCAGTTCCACCCCGAGTCGATCGCGTCCGAGCATGGCCACGCGATGCTGCGGAATTTCCTGAACCTGATGAAAGTGCCGGCATGAGCGACCTTCTGAAGCCCCTGATCGCCGCCGCCTGCGAACGCGCCCTGTCGCGCGACGAGGCCGAGGCCGCATTCACCATCCTGTTCGAGGGCGAGGCGACACCCAGCCAGATCGGCGGATTGCTGATGGCGCTGCGCACGCGCGGCGAAACGGTGGACGAATACGCCGCCGCCGCCGCCGTGATGCGCGCCAAGTGTCACAAGGTGGCCGCCCCCGCGGGCGCGATGGATATCGTCGGCACGGGCGGCGACGGCAAGGGCACGCTGAACATCTCGACCGCGACGGCCTTTGTGGTGGCGGGCGCCGGCGTGCCGGTGGCCAAGCACGGCAACCGCAACCTGTCGTCCAAATCCGGCGCGGCGGACGCGCTGACCCAGATGGGAGTCAACGTGATGGTCGGCCCGGATGTGGTTGAAGGCGCGCTGCAATCTTGCGGCATCGCCTTCATGATGGCGCCGATGCACCACCCTGCCATGGCGCATGTGGGCCCGACACGGGCCGAGTTGGGCACGCGGACGATCTTCAACATCCTGGGCCCGCTGACCAACCCCGCGGGCGTCACACGCCAGCTGACCGGCGCCTTTTCGCGCGACATGATCCGCCCGATGGCCGAAACCCTGGGCCGGCTTGGCAGCGAACACGCCTGGCTGGTGCATGGCAGCGACGGCACCGACGAGATGACGATCACCGGCCCCACCTGGGTCGCCGCGCTGGAAACCGATGGCAGCATCCGCGAGGCCGAGCTGCACCCCGAGGATTTCGGCCTGCCCGTCCACCCGTTCGAAGACATCCTGGGCGGCGCGCCCGAGGATAACGCCCGCGCCTTTCGCGCGCTGCTGGACGGTGCGCCAGGCGCCTATCGCGATGCGGTGCTGCTGAACGCATCTGCCGCGCTGGTGGTGGCCGAGGCGGCGGATGACTTGAAAACCGGCGTCGAGATGGCGCGCCACAGCATCGACAGCGGCGCGGCCCGCGAAAAGATCGTGAAACTGGCCGAGGTCACCAGCGCCAAACCCTAAGTTGCAAAACAGGGCTTGAGCAGGCAATGGCCCAATCCCCGTCTTTGCCGCTTTCCCTTGACCGCGCGCTTGGGTATGTCTGGGGCATGACAGATACCGTTCTAGACAAGATCAAAGCCTACAAGCTGGACGAGATCGCCGCCGCCAAGGCCGAAAAGCCCCTGGAAGCGGTCGAGCAAGAGGCGTCCGAGGCATCGCCCGTGCGCCCCTTTGCCGAGGCGTTGTTCCAGGCCACGCAAGGCGGCTACGGCCTGATTGCCGAAGTGAAAAAAGCCAGCCCCTCCAAGGGGCTGATCCGCGAAGATTTCGATCCCGCCGCCTTGGCGCAGGCCTATGCCGAGGGCGGCGCCACCTGCCTGAGCGTGCTGACCGACACGCCCAGCTTTCAGGGCGCGCCGGAGTTCCTGGTGCAGGCGCGCGAGGCTTGCGATCTGCCCGTTTTGCGCAAGGATTTCATGTATGACACCTACCAGGTCGCCCAGGCGCGCGCGCTGGGGGCCGATTGCATCCTGATCATCATGGCAAGCGTCAGCGATGCCCAGGCGCAAGAGCTGGAAGAGGCCGCCACGCAATGGGGCATGGATGCGCTGATCGAGGTGCACAACGAAGAAGAGCTGGAACGCGCGGCCGAGTTGAACTCGCGCCTGACGGGTATCAACAATCGCGATCTGCACACGTTCGAAACCTCGCTCGATACCACGCGGCGGCTGGCGCGGATCGTGCCGCCGAAACATCTGATCGTGTCGGAATCCGGCCTGTCGACGCCCGAAGACCTGGCCGATCTGGCGCGCTACGGCGCACGCTGCTTCTTGATCGGGGAAAGCCTGATGCGGGCCGACGACGTGGCGCAGGCCACCCGCGACCTGCTGGCCAACCCGCTGACGGTCGGGCCGATGTGATGACGGGCCTCACGCATTTCGACGGCAAGGGCGACGCCCATATGGTCGACGTGTCGGACAAGGCGGTAACGGCACGTGTCGCCACCGCGCGCGGCCACATCAAGATGGCGCGCGAAACCTTTGATATCATTGCCGAAGGTCGCGCAAAAAAGGGCGACGTTCTGGCAGTTGCACGGCTTGCGGGCATCATGGGCGCCAAGAAAACGCCGGATCTGATCCCGCTCTGCCACCCGCTGCCGGTCACCAAGGTGTCGGTCGATCTGACCCTGAACCCCGACCTGCCCGGCGTCGAGATCGAGGCGACGGTAAAGACCACCGGCCAGACCGGCGTTGAGATGGAGGCCCTGACCGCCGTCAGCACCGCCGCCCTGACCGTCTATGACATGGCCAAGGCCGTCGACAAGGCGATGGAGATCGGCGGCATCCG
>JAASTF010000238.1 GCA_021767525.1 Paracoccaceae bacterium | reverse complement strand
GGCGTCATGCCCATCAGCGGCCTGTTCGACCTGGCGCCCATCGCCCGCGGCCATCCGCAAGACTGGTTGCAGCTGTCGCCCGAGGATGTCGCGGCCCTCAGCCCCTTGCGCCATATCCCGCACAGAAGCTGCCCGGCTATTGTTGCCTTGGCGCAGAACGAGGCCGCCGGGTTCACGCGCCAATCGAAAGCATACGCTGACGCATGGTCAAAAGCTGGCCACCCGACCGAACACCTTGTCATTCCCGACCGTAACCATTTCGACGTGGTGTTGGACCTTTGTTCCGACCAAAGCGCGCTGTCGCTTGCCCTGCTGGGCCTGATCGGTGAAAGCTGACCAAAAGCAGGAAAGGGCGAAGAAATGACCAGAACAACCGCCATCGTCACCGGCGCCGCGCGCGGCATCGGGCTGGCCACGACCAAGCTGTTTCTGGCCGAGGGGCGCAAGGTCGTGATGATCGACCGGGACGAACCCGCGCTGACCGATGCCGCCAAAGGGCTTGATGGTGCGACGCCGCTGCTGTGCGATGTCTCCGACCCCGCCCAGGTCGACGCGATGGTGCCGCAGGCGCTGGCGGCGCTGGGACATGTGGATGCGCTGGTAAACAATGCCGGCGTGGCCGATTTCGGGCCGATCGAGCAGACGGACTTTGATCGCTGGCGCAATGTCATGGCCACCAATCTGGACGGCGTGTTCCTGGTCAGTCAGGCGCTGTTGCCCGCGTTGAAAGACGCCAAGGGTGCTATCGTCAACATTGCCTCGATCAGCGGTTTGCGCGCCTCGACCCTGCGGGTGGCCTATGGCACGTCAAAGGCCGGAGTGATCGCCTTGACCGAACAACAGGCGGCCGAGCTGGGCGAATACGGCATCCGCGCGAATTGTGTCTGCCCCGGGCCGGTGCGCACCAAGCTGGCGATGGCGGTGCACACGCAAGAGATCATCGATGCCTACCACGATGCGATCCCCCTGAACCGCTATGGATCAGAGCAAGAGATCGCCGAGGCGATCGTGTTCCTGTGCTCGGACAAGGCCAGCTACATCACCGGGCAGACACTGGCCGTGGATGGTGGGTTCGAAAGCACGGGCGTGGGGTTGCCAGCGTTGCGCAGATGATCGCGGTGGAAGAGTTTTTCAGGAAAACTCTTCCCAAAATCCTTGTTCCAAGGATTTTGCTCGCTCAGGCGAAATTAACGCGCACAAGCCCGAAGTCGTGGAAATCGGCGACGATTTCTGAACCCGGCGGGCATTCGACGGGGCGGATGAACGACCCTGACAGGATCACCTGCCCGGCCTCGATTCTTTGGCCGTATTGCTCCATCCTGCGGGCCAGCCACACGATCCCTTGGACAGGATCGTTCAGAACACCCGCGCCCAACCCTGTTTCCTCGACCTCACCGTTGCGGCTGACGATCGCGCCGACCCAGCGCAGGTCGTGCGCGTCGATGGCATGGCGTTGCGGGCCCAGCACGATACCGGCATTTGCGGCATTATCGCTGATCGTGTCGGTGATCACGCGGGTCTTGCCGGTGGCCGGATCGTTGCGCTGGATGCGCGTGTCCAGGATTTCGATCGAAGGCGCGACGTAGTCCGTCGCGGCGATCACATCGTGACGGGTCACATCGCCCCCGGCCAGTGGGGCCTTCATGACAAAGGCGATCTCGGCCTCGATCCGCGGCTGGATGAATCGGCCCGCGGGCACGGTTGCGCCATCCGCGAACAACATGTCGTCCATCAGCATCCCGCTGTCGGGGATGTCGATATTCAGCGCGTATTGCATCGCCTTCGAGGTCAGGCCGATTTTCCAGCCGATCACCTTGTGACCCGCCCGCTGGCGGCGTTCGATCAGCGCGGCCTGGACGGCATAGGCGTGGTCCATCGTCATGCCCGGGTAGGTGGCCGACAGCAGCGGGCATTGCTGCCCGGTCTGTTCGGCCTGCCACAGGGTTTCTGCGGCGTCCTCGATTTGCAGCGGAGTCATGCCTCGTCCTCGACCGTGTTGCGCAGGGTGCCGATGCCGTCGACCGTCACCTCGACCACGTCGCCGGGTGCCAGGTAGCGCGGCGGATCGAACCGCGCGCCCGCACCGGTGGGCGTGCCGGTGATGATGATGTCGCCCGGCACCAGCGTCGTGAAGGTGCTGATATAGGCGATTTCCTGGCGGATCGGGAACATCATCCGGTTCAGCGTATCGTCCTGGCGGACCTCGCCATTCACGCGGGTGACGATGCGGGCATCATCCAGTTGCGCGGCGTCGGTAAAGGGCACCAGCCACGGCCCCAGCGCGCCGGACTTGTCCCAGTTCTTACCTTGGGTCACGTTGAATTTCGCGTGGCGCACCCAGTCGCGGATCGTCCCTTCGTTCGCAAGGGTCAGCGCGGCAATATGGTCATAGGCATCTTCGGGTGCGATGCGACGCCCGCCCTTGCCGATCACGATGGCGACCTCGCCTTCGTAATCCAGCGTGTGATTTTCCGGCGGGCGGATCAGCGGGCGGTCATGGCCGGTAAAGCTGCGGGCAAAGCGCGGAAACAGCGACATGTATTTCGGCTGGTCGCTGCCATCCTTGTACTCGGCATTGCGGTCGGGAAAGTTGACGCCGACGCAGATGATTTTCTCGGGCGCGGGGATCGGCGGGCAATAGCGAAATTCGCTGGGCATATGGGTGGGCGCGCGGCCCTGCGCCACGTCGGCCAATTGGCCAAGTCCGCCTCCGGCGATCACCTCGCGCAGCGTGGGCCAGTCGGGGAAGTCAGGCGACAAGGCCACAAAGCCCTCGTCGGTGATTGCGCCGTAAAGCGTGCCGTGATCGGTTTCGACCGTTGCGACGCGGGTCATGGTCATCCCTTCTTGTCCAAAAGCTCGATCTCGATGAACGAGCAGGCGAAATCATTGCCGCTGACAACGTCATGCTCGGTGCCAAGCGGCCGGTAGTAGGGGGCGCCGGTCTTCAGTTCGGCGGTCATGTGGTCGCCGCCGGGCAGGTCGATTTCCAGAACGCCGTCGAATTCGGGCACAACCACGTAGTCGTATTCATGCCGGTGCCAGCCCGTGCGGTCGCCCTTTTTCGCGAAAGACCAGCGGGTGACGCGGACGCGGTCGTTGTCGATCAGGATATCGGCGTTCGCGGTCTGGCCCTGGCCCGTGTCGCTGCACATATGCGGCCCCTCCTTACGGTGCGATGATCGGCTGCGCCTTGAGCGCCGAGGCGCGCGGTTCGACCCCTTCGAAGGTCGAGCCCTCTTCGAACCAGCTGCGCGGCGCTGGCGCGCCCCACAAGGTCTGGCGCTGCGGGTCTTTCAGATCCCACTTGATCGGTTCCAGGTCGGGGTCGACGGTTTGATAGTCGGAGCAGTAAATCTCGATCCGGTGGCCATCAGGATCGCGCACATACAGGAAAAACGCGTTCGAGATGCCGTGCCGCCCCGGGCCGCGTTCGATGTTGTCGACCCAGCCGGTGGTGGCCATCAGGTCAAGCAGGTCGATGATGTTCAGCGGTGTCGGCACCCAGAACGCTGTGTGGTGCAGGCGCGGGCCGGTGCCATTGGTAAAGGCGATGTCATGCACGCCGCCCTTGCGGTGGGTCCAGGCGGCCCAGAGTTTGCCGGTTTCCTCGTCCTCGGTATACTCGGTCACGCGAAATCCAAGCTCGTTATAGAAGGCCACGCTTTCGTCGACATCCGGCGAGAAGACGTTGAAATGGTCGATGCGCAGCGGCTTGACGCCGCGATAGAGCGCGTATTGCTGATGGATCGGCGGCAGGCGGTCCATCTTGACGTAGAATTCCAGCGGGATGCCATGCGGATCGCGGGTGCGGAAGGTGCGCGACTGATAGGGGCGGTCGACCCATTCCACCGGCAGGCCCTTGTCGCGGAAAAACCCTTCGGCCGCTTCCAGCGATGCCTCGTCGTACAGCTTGAAACCCAGGTCGCGGGCACAGGCCGTGTCGCCCTTGCGCAGGACGATGCAGTGATGGCCGCGTTCCTCCATCGCGCGCAGATAGATCGCTTCGCTGTCTTCGTCGGTGACTTGCAGGCCCAGCGTGTCGACGTAAAAGGCGCGCGATTTGGCCAGATCGGTCACCACCAGCTCGACGTGGGAAAGGCGCACGATGTTGAAGGCGGGGTATAGGTTGGGGGTGGGAACGGGCATCTTTGTCTCCTCCTCGGGCCGGTCAGGTGACCGGGAAAATCACGTTGGTCTGGCCGGTGCCGGAACTGGGGAAATACTCGGTCACGATCTCGCCCTTGCCGGTATACTGGTCCCATCCCAGCGCGCCCAGCAGCATCACGGTGTCGTGCATCGACCCTTCGCCGCAGCAGTATTCTGCATATTCGGGCAGCATCTTGATGAAGGTGTCCCATTCGCCCGCCTGCCACAGGTCCAGCACGCGCAGATCGACCTGGCGGTTGAACTCTTTGGAAATGGTGAAGGTGCCGTTGTTGGCGGCATAGTCGTCATTGGGCCAGATGCGGTGTGACAGCGACCCCGAGGCGACCAACAGAACCTTTGACCCCGACGCCTCGATCGCTTCGCGGATCGCCTCGCCCAGCTTGCGCGAGGTGTCATAGCTGTGCACCGTGCACCAGGCGGCGACCGACACGACCTTCATCTCGTGCTTGCGCGACATGAACCGCATCGGCACCAGCGTGCCGTATTCCAACTCCAGGCTGTCCAGGTGATGCGACAAGGTATAAACGCCCTTGTCCTGCGCCTTTTGCGCGATCAGGTCGCCCAACTCGGGATCGCCCTGATAGTCATAGGGCAGATCCTGGATGAATTGCGGAAACTCGTTCGAGGTGAAAAGCCCGTGAAAGCGGTGATTGGCGTTGACGTGATAGCCCGCGTTCACCACCCAATGGGTGTCGCAGATCACCACCGTATCGGCGCCCAGCTGTTTCGCGCGCTCGGCGATGGCGTAATGGCCCTCGATGGCCGCCTGCCGCGTGCCTTCGACAGGCCCGGGCTGTTCCGACATCAGCATGGTCGGAACATGGGTCATCTTGGCTGCCAGTACTAACTCACCCATCTCGGTCTCCTACCCCGGGGATGTTGCGCGCGCTTCCTTGGGGTGCCGTCAGGCGCCCAGCCGTGGGATCTTGTGTTGGCCGGTGGCAAAGCCGATGTGCTTTTGCTCCATGTAAAACTCGAACGACCAGTCGCCTCCGTCGCGGCCGATGCCCGACGCCTTGACCCCGCCAAAGGGCGTGGGCAGGTGGCGGACATTTTCACTGTTCACCCAGATCATTCCGGCCTCAAGCGCATTGGTAAAGCGCAAGGCGCGGGTCAGGTCG
>JAASTF010000237.1 GCA_021767525.1 Paracoccaceae bacterium | reverse complement strand
CCTAAACCCGCCGCCGAACCGGCCGCAGGTAAACCGCTGGCCGATAGCCCGCACACCCGGTCCTGCCCTTTCATTGACCTATCGGGGCACGTTGCCTCGGCCCACCACGAAACGGACGATCAACGGATAGGAGACGACAATGCGTATCAAAATGACCTTCGCAGGACTGATCTTGGGCGGCACGCTGGGTGCCGGTATCGGACAGGCTGGCGCCACGGGCGCCCTTGACCACGCCACCTTGCTGGATGGCGTGTCTTTTGCCGCGCTCGAAGCCGCAACCGCGCCCGGCGCGACCACCAGCCAGGGCGGGCTGATCGCCATCAGCAGCAATGGCGCCTGGGGCTGGGGCCGCGAGGCGCAGGATGACAGCCGCAGCGGCGGTGGCTGGACCAGCAGCAGCAGTCACGGCGGCGACGATGACGATGACGATGACAGCGACGACGATGACGACGACGGCTATGACGACAGCGACGACGATGATGACGGCTATGACGACGACGACAGCGACGACGATAACGGGCGCGGACGCGGCGGCGACGATGACAGCGACGATGACGGGCGCGGTCGTGGCAGCGATGACGGCCCCGGTGACGACAATGGCGGTCATGGAGGCGATGACGGCGATGGCGACGGTGACGGCGATGGCGATGGCGACGGCGACGGTGACGGCGATGGCGACGGTGACGGCGATGGCGATGGCGATGGTGACGGCGACGGTGATGGCGATGGTGACGGCGACGGTGATGGTGACGGCGACGGCGACGATTGACGCCGCCTCTTGCATGACCGCTCGCTTTGGCCAAGTCTAAGGCAACGCATGTCCCGCCGATCCCGGCGGGGCATGTTCACTGGTTGAATGAGCACGCGATGAACAGACGAAGATTCCTGGCCCTGACCACGGCCGCGCTTTTCGCGGGAACGCCCGCCCTGGCGCAAGACGTGGTGCGCAGCATCTCGCGCCAATTGCGGGCCCAGGGATACACCCGCATCACCGTCAGCAAGACCTGGCTGGGTCGCACCCGCATCATCGCGACCGGCCGCGGATCGCGGCGCGAAATCATCGTGAACCCCCGCACCGGCGAGATCCTTAGGGATTTCTGGGAAAACACCCGCGATGCCGGCCCCGATCTTTTGAACCGCGGCGGCAGCGCCCGTGGGAGCCGTGGCGGCGACGACGATGGCGGCGATGATGGGGATGACGGCGACGATGGAGATGACGGCGACGACGGCGATGATGGCGACGACGGCGACGATCACGGCGGCGGCTATGGCGGCGGCGATGACGGCGATGGCGACGGGGACGGAGACGGTGATGGTGACGGTGATGGTGATGGTGATGGTGGCGGAGATGACTGACACCCACGCCAGGGAACGTGCCGCCTGATGTCGCGCCTGCCGGTCATGATCGCCATCGTGCTGGTGCAAGCCCTGTGCGCGGTGTTTTTCGTGTCCGACATCCTTTTGACCGTCGCGGGCGTGCGCGCCCAGCCCGTCAGCTGGCAAACCCGCGAATTGCTGGAAATCGGCGCCGCCCTGGGCCTTGTCCTGGGCGTGGTTCTGGGCGGGCTGGCCTTTCGGCATAACCTGCGCCGCTCGCGCCTGGCCGAAGAGCGGCTGCGCCGCGCGTCGGGTGCGTTCATGGACCTGGTCGAGGAACGGTTCGAGGAATGGGGCCTGACCCCGGCCGAACGCGACGTGGCGATGTTTTCGCTCAAAGGGTTCAGCACCGCCGAAATCGCAGCCTTGCGCGACACGTCGGAGGGCACGGTCAAGGCCCAAAGCAACGCGATCTACCGCAAGGCGGCCGTGTCGGGCCGGGCGCAGCTGATGAGCCTGTTTATCGACGACCTGATGCAGGACCTGCCCGAGCCGGACCTGAAAAAGGATCAGATCGCGTAGCGTTCCAGCACTTCCAGCGGCACGATTTCCAGCGCCCGCACATGGGTTGCCGCCAGGCGGACGCGCGGGGCGCAGCCCTCGTCATGCGCTTGCAGGAACCGCGCGGCGCACAGGCACCAGCGGTCGCCGGGTTTCAGCCCGTCGAACCCGAATTCGGGCCGTGGCGTCGACAGGTCGTTGCCCACGTATTTGGAATAGGCCAGGAATTCGGCTGTCACCTCGGCGCAGACCGTATGGCTGCCCGTGTCCTCGGCGCAGGTGTTGCAATGCCCGTCGCGGAAAAACCCGGTCAGCGGCGCGGTCGAGCATGGTTCAAGCACGCCGTTCAGCACGTTCACCGGGGCCTCTTTCTGGATCGCCATCTGCTGTCCTTTCCTGCTGCCGGCCATGGTGGGGCGGCGGCCCCGGCGCGGTCAAGCCACAGGTATGGCGCGGGCGGCCCGCGTCCAGCCGCCTCAGGCCGCTTCGGGCGCCCAGGCCACCCAACGGCCGTGAAAACACATGCGCCCCAGCGACAGGTGCAGATCGCCGGGCCAAAGCCTCAGGGTCAGCCCCGCGCCGGGACTGTGGCCGTCGGCCTCCATCCCCAGCCAGGCCAGCGGTGCATCGGGCGTGGCGCGCGCGCCGGCTGCCTCGATCAGGGCGCGACCGCGGTCTTGAGCCTGGGCGGGAAAATACTGCCACGCGACGGTGTGATAGATCAGGTGCAGCGCCCCGGGCCGTGGCGCGGCAAGCCGCGTTTCCAGCCAGTCGATCGCATCGGCGCGCGCCATGGGTGCGGGCGGCAAGCTCAACGCCGCGCGGGTGCGGGCCAGCCGTGCCTCCTGATCGGGCCAAAGATAGGCCAGCAGGCGCAGCGCATCGTCCGGGTCCGCGGGGGTCAGCGGGTTCAGATCGACGCCCGCGCGGTCGGCCACGACCGGCGTGGCAGCAGCCGGATCGGGCCCCTGCCAATCGGGTTCCAGCGTCAGAACAGGGTCGGCCGGGCCATAGACGCGCCCGCCCGCGCGCAGGGCATACTGGTCGAACCACAGGTTCAGCCCCGCGCTGGCCCCCAGCTCAGACAGCACCATCGGCATGTCATACCGCGCCGCCAGCCAGCGCGCGGCAGCGATCAGAACGGCCGAGCGGCCCAGCTCGTTCGTCTGGGGCGCGCTGTCGATCCAGCGGTCCAGAAACTCGGCATGGGTCAGCAGCGCCCCGCGCAGGGCGGCCAAAAGCTGTGCATCGGGCACGTCATGCGGGGGGTAGGCGGCTGTCAGCTCGGGCGCGGCGCCCATCAGGTGCAGCGCGTGCAGCCCCCCTGCCAGGCGCAGGGGCAACGACACGCCGCTGGGGCCCGGATCGCCGGGCCATGCCTCCATCCGTGCCGACAACGCGCGATCCAGCGGCCAGTTTTCGGCCATCAGCCCCATCAGCCGCGCCATGAAGGGCGAGCCCAGGGCGGCGCAATGTCCGGCCTGGTCGCGAAAGGCGGCCTGCAACCTCATTTGAACTTGTCCAGCAGCTTTTGCATGGGGCTGCGGCTGTCTTGGGGTTCGGGGGCGTCGGGGCTGGTCGCGTCGGATTTGGGTTTCGGCGCGGGTTTTGCGGGCGCGGGCCGCGCCTGCGCGATGGCGTTAAGGAATTTCGAGCCGTCCCCCGCGGCCAGGTCGGGCGCGCCCCGCCCGATGCCGCGCAGCAGATCGTCCAGCCACTCCTGATCGGCCTTGGCAAAATCCGACAGCACGTAACCCGCCACGCGGTCCTTGTGGCCGGGATGGCCGATGCCCAGCCGCACCCGCGCGTAATCGGGCCCGATATGCCCGTGGATCGAGCGCAGGCCGTTATGGCCCGCGTGCCCGCCCCCCTGTTTCAGCCGCACCTTGCCGGGGGCCAGGTCAAGCTCGTCATGGAACACGGTCACATCCGCCGGGGTCAGCTTGTAGAACCGCATCGCCTCGCCCACGGACTGGCCGGACAGGTTCATGAACGTCTCGGGCTTCAGCAGCAGCACCTTGTCGGTGCCCAGCCGACCCTCGGTCAGCTGGCCCTGGAATTTCGACCGCCAGGGCGCAAAGCCGTGATCCTCGGCCACGCGGTCCAGCGCCATGAACCCGATATTGTGCCGGTTGTGCTGGTATTTCGTGCCCGGATTGCCCAGACCCACCCAAAGCTGCATTGCGCGCTCCTGCCCATGTTTCTGCAGCGCAGGATATTGACGCGCGCAGAGGTTTTCAATGAACTGCGCCCAAGCAAAGGGGGATCAATGGCCTATATCGCGATGAACCGTTTTCGGGTGCTGCCGGGGCAGGAAGACACGTTCGAAACCATCTGGCGCGAGCGGGAAAGCAAGCTGTCGGAAATGCCGGGTTTCATCGAATTCCGGATGCTGAAAGGCCCCGAGCAGGACGGCCGGCGCCTGTATATCTCGCACGCGACATGGGCCAGCGAGGCGGATTTTCGGGGCTGGCTGACCTCAAGCCAGTTTCGCGGCAGCCACAAGAACGCGGGCCGCAGCCGGATGGACGGCGTGATCGACGGCCCGCCCGACTTCGAAGGGTTCGAAACGGTGCTGCACCAGACCGCCTGACAAAGAAAAACGGCGCAAGGCGATGGCCCTGCGCCGTTTCTGACTGTCCCTCGAACGGGGCGACGGTTATTCGTCGTCGCCTTCCTGCTCGGTTGCGGGCACTTCGTCGGCTGCGACTTCTTCGCCTTCGCCCTCGTCTTCGTCATCGGCGGCGCGCAGGCCCGACGGGGCCGAGATGTTGGCGATCACGAAATCACGGTCGATGGTGGGCTTGGCGCCTTGCGGCAGATCGACCATCGAAATCGTGGCGGTGTCGCCGATCTCCATACCGGCCAGATCGACGGTGATCTTCTCGGGAATGTCGCCGGCGGTCACGATCAACTCGACCTCGGGGCGGATCACGGTCAGAACGCCGCCCTTCTTGATGCCAGGCGCCTCTTCCTCGTTCAGGAACTCGACCGGGATGAAGAGGTTGATCTTCGACGTCCGGCGCAGGCGCATCAGATCCAGGTGCGTGGGCAGGTCTTTCACCACGTCGCGCTGCACGTCGCGGCAGATCACGCGCACGTCGTCGTGGCCTTCGACCTTCAGGTTGAACAGCGTCGACTTGAAACGCCCGGCCTTCAGACGCTTCAGCAGCGCGTTGAAGGGAATATTGATGGGCAGCGGATCGGCGTCACCACCGAAAACGATACCCGGCACCATGCCGTTGCGCCGTGCCTGACGAGCGGCGCCCTTGCCTGTCCCCGTCCGGACTTCGGCGTGAAGATCAGGAATTTCTCCAGCCATCATAATTCTCCATAAGCTAGGGCGGGGTGCCTCCAAGGCTGTCACCCCGCGTGAAGCCGCGCGTATAGACCGGATGGATGGGTTTGGAAAGGGGTAAAACGCGG
>JAASTF010000236.1 GCA_021767525.1 Paracoccaceae bacterium | reverse complement strand
TTCCATTGCTTGTATTTCTCGCCGAACCGCACGACGACCACATCCGCATCGACCAGCCCCTTGCGGGTGCGGATGGCGTTCACCATCGCACCCTTGTGGTCGTGCCAATACTTGTCATCCTCGGCGCCCAGGATGGCCACGCCGCAATCGTCGCTGGCGGCGTGATCGGTGACGGGGCTGGAAAACTCCACGTCCAGGCCCTGCGCGCCCTCGATGATTTGCTCGCGCCAATCGGTGTGGATTTCGCCCGACAGATAAACCTTTAGCATCGCATCCTCCGTTTCTTGCCCCGGCCTGATAACAGCATCCCACTTTGCGTGCCACGCTATAGCGCGGTTCATGGCCAGCTCGGTCATTGAGACATCCCCAAACCCTACTGAATCCGTTGCCGGCCTGCCTCAAGTGTCATTATTTCAGCACGGTCAGCCCACGACAATCAAAGGGCCTTTTTCGAGTTTCCTACTCAACGCGCCGCGCAACGACGAACCGGCCCGGGGGACGTTCCGGGTAACAACCGGTTTCAATGATCTCGAAACCGGCCCGGATGATTTCGGCGTCCAACTCATCCACAGCAAGGCGCCGGAATCCCGGCGGCAGTTTTCCCATCCGCTGTAACAAGGGCAAGGCCAGAAAAGCGGCACGATACCCAAGCGGCATCGACGCGCCGCGCGGACACAGGGTTTTCGAAATGAACAAACCGCCCGGCTTTGTGAGCGCATGTATCTGAGCCAGACCTGCACGCAAATCGGGCAGCAGATGCAGAAGGTTGAAGGCCAGCACCGCATCGAATGGCCCCGCCTCGTGCAGAACATCTTCGCCCAAGCTGGCGCAGAGCAGCGATAGGTTGGGCGCCCTTCCCGCGGTCAAACGCATGTCCGCCTGTTCGATCATGCCCGGGGACCGGTCGCTCGCGATGTAAGAGGCCACAGCATCCGACAAACGCAGGGCCGTTGCGCCCGTGCCGCATCCCACCTCTAAAACATGCGCGCCGACGGACAAATGATGGCGGGTACGCGCCAGCGTCTCTTCGTATGCCTTGGGGTCCATCACGTCGCGCGCGGCGTACCGCGCTGCAACCCCATTCCAAAACTCGTCCCCATGAGTCATGCGTCACCGAAGGCTGTACAAACCAATGGTAACGCGTGACCGCGCAAAGCCAAGCTTCGCGCAGTGTTGCATTCGCGGAAAAACGGCGCTGCCGGAAAAACGGGCAGACTGGCGCGGTTCAGCCCCGCAATACGCCGCCGGTGGCCTTGGTCACCTTTTCCACGATCTTTTGGCTGACCGCCTCGATATCGGCCTCTTTCAGCGTCTTGTCGGTGGGTTGCAGGCGCACGGTGATGGCCAGCGATTTCTTGCCCTCGCCCAGGCTGCCGCCGATGAATTCGTCGAACACCCGAACATGATCGATCAGCGCTTTGTCGGCCCCGGCCGCCGCGTTGACCAGCGTCAGCGCCTCGACCTCGCTGTCGACGACAAAGGCAAAGTCACGCTCGACCGCCTGCAGGTCATGCAGCGTCAGCGCGCCACGGCTGGCGGTCTTGTTCTTGGGCTCGGGCACCTCGGCGGGCCAGAGGGTAAAGGCCACGGCGGGGCCTTTCACATCCATCTGGCGCAGCACCTTGGGGTGCAGCTCGCCAAAGACGGCCAGTTGCTTTTTCGGGCCCAGGCAGATCACACCATGCCGGCCCGGGTGGAACCAGTCGGGGCCGTTGCGCAGGATCTGCGCCTTTTCGGGCGTGCCCAGGGCCGACAGGATCGCCTCGGCATCGGCCTTGGCATCATAAAGGTCAACCGCGCGCGCCGCGCCATGCACGTCCTTGGGGCCTGTGCGGCCGACCAGCAGGCCGGTCACCGCCTGGTGCTGCTCGCCCGGCTCGCCGCCCGAAAAGGCAGGGCCAACCTCGAACAAGGCCAGGTCCATAAGGCCGCGCGCCTGATTGCGGGCGGCGGCCTGCAACAGGCCCGGCAACAGGTCGGGGCGCATATGGCTCATCTCGGTGCTGATCGGGTTGGCCAGCATCGTTGCGTCATCGCCACCGCCAAACAGCGTCGCCGCCGCTTTGTCGATGAAGCTGTAGGTGACGCATTCGTTATACCCCAGCGAGGCCGCGGTGCGGCGTGCGATCTGCTCGCGTTTCTGCGAGGTGGTCATCACCGGCGCCGGCACGCCAACCTGCGCACGCGGCATCGGCTTGCCCACCAGCTTGGTCAGAGAGGCGACGCGCGCCACCTCTTCCACCAGGTCGGCCTCGCCCATGACATCGGGGCGCCAGCTGGGCACCCACGCCATGTTCCCCTCCAGCCGAAAGCCCAAAGCCTGCAACGTCGCGCGCTGCTCGTCCTCGGGGATGTCCATGCCCACCAGGCTGCTGACGCGGGCGGGTTTCAGCTCGTAGGCGCGCGATGTGTCGGGCACGGCGCCCGCAACCACCACATCCGACGGCTCGCCCCCGCAAAGTTCCAGGATCATCGCCGTCGCGTCCTCGATCGCTTGCATGTTGTATTCGGGGTCGATGCCGCGTTCGTTGCGATACCGCGCGTCGGAATTGATTTTCAGCGCGCGGCCAGTATGGGCGATCTGGATGCGATCCCAAACAGCCGCCTCAAGAAACACGTTCACCGTGTCATGAGTGCAGCCGGTGGCCAGCCCGCCCATGATGCCGGCGATGGATTCGATGCCCGCATCGTCGGAAATCACCACCTGGCCCGGGCCGAAGGTGTATTCCTTTTCATCCAGACCGACCAGCGTTTCGCCACCCTGCGTGCGGTGGACGCGCAAATTGCCCTGCACCTTGTCGGCATCGAACACGTGCAGCGGGCGGTTGCGGTCGAAGGTGAAGAAGTTGGTCACATCCACCAGCGCGCTGATCGGTCGCAGGCCGATGGCGCGCAACTGATCCTGCAGCCATTCCGGGCTGGGGCCGTTCTTGACGCCACGGATCAGGCGTCCGGCGAACACCTCGCAGCCGTTTTCGCGGGTGTCCTCATCGATGCTGATGCTGATGGGCGACGGGAATTTCCCGTCGATCTTGGGCGTTTCCACCGGCTTCATCTTGCCAAGGCCCCGCGCGGCCAGATCGCGCGCGATGCCCCGCACCCCCAGCGCATCCTGACGGTTCGGCGTGATGGCGATGTCGATAACCGGGTCGACCTTGACCGGATCGTTTTCCGCAAGCCAATGGGTAAAGGCCTGTCCCACCTCGCCCGAGGGAAGCTCGATAATGCCATCATGTTCGTCCGACAGCTCCATCTCGCGCTCGGAACACATCATGCCGTGGCTTTCGATGCCACGGATCTTGCCCACCTGGATCGTTGTGTCGATGCCGGGCACGTAGGTGCCGGGCTTGGCCACCACCACGGTGATGCCCTCGCGCGCGTTGGGCGCGCCGCAGATGATCTGGACCTCGCCCGCATCCGTCTGCACCTGGCAGACCTTGAGCTTGTCGGCATCGGGATGCTTTTCGGCCGAAAGCACCTTGCCGATGGTGAAGGCCCCCAGCTCGGTGGCGGGGTCGATCACCTCTTCGACCTCAAGCCCGAGATCGGTCAGGGCATAAAGGATTTCGTCAAGCGTCGCGGTCGTGTCCAGATGGCGTTTCAGCCAGGAAAGCGTGAATTTCATGGGCCTGCTGCGGGTTAAATGACGGTTCGCGCTGCTCATAGCCCATCGCGGCCACGGGCGAAAGGGGCTGCGCGGGCGCGACGCGGGCAATCCACGCGCCCAGTTCCGAGGCGCGCGCATCAAAGGCCAGGTCATCGGCCCCGCAGCCCAGCAAACCCGCCCGGTCCGGCGCCCTGGCCACCAGGTCGATCATGTCGATCAGGGGCCCGTGTTCGTGGAATATCCCGCCCGTATCGCGCAGGTAGGCGGCGACGCCTGCCAGCGACAGTTCGGGGTGATACTGCGTGCCCCAGATACACATGCCATCGGTTTCGACAGCAACAGCCTGAACCGGCGAATGGTCGTTGCCCGCCAGCAAGGTCATGCAGTCGGGCAGGCGCGTCACCTCGTCCCGGTGCACGCAGGGCGCGGCATAGCCGGGCATCCGTCCCGCCAGCATCGGGTGATACTGGCCAGCAGTCGTGATCCAGATGTCGCGCGCCATGCCCATCTCAAGCCCGTTCTCCGAGGCGCCTACCGCCCCGCCCAGCACAAGGGCCGCCAGCTGCATCCCGTTGCAACTGCCCCAGACCGGCAGGCCGGCCTGCAGCACCAGCTCCAGCGCGGCGCGCTGCGGGGCGGCCTGGGCGGCATCGACCGACCAAGGCTCGGCCGATCCGGTAAAGATGACGCCATCAATCCCGCCCAGATCACCTACAGCCACAGGCATGGCATAAGGCGCGGCAACCCGCGTCTGCACAGCAGGATGCAGGCGCGCCAGCGTATCGACAAAGGGCCTGGCACCCGAAATGCCACGGCTCACGCATCCGGGCGTGTTGCCTTCGATAATCAGGATGGCAGTCATCGGCGCGGACCCTTTCTGCAAAAGAGGAGGTAACCGCGCGATCATGGGGCCGATCCGCGCGATTTTCCGCACCGCTTGCGACTTTCGACATGTCGATTCCGGCGCTCAGTCTCGTGCGCGCTTGGCCAAAGTCTTGATCCGGCCCATCCGCAACAGCTTGATCTCGCGCGCCAGGCGCAAGCTCGGTTTGGCGCAGAAAAAGACCGACCCGATTATGAAAAGCCAGATCGCGGGGGTCTCGTACTCGGGAAACAGGAACAGCACCGATCCAACCAGGAACGACACCGCAGCCAGGAAATCGACGACCGTGTGCGCCAATTCGAACGCGGCATAAACCCGGCGCGTGTCGTCGTTGCGTTGGCGGTTTTCATGCGAGAACAAATGCATCACAGGCTCCTTGCAGGCTTATCCTGAAATGCGCTGGCGGCCACGCCGTTCCGTTTTCTTGCAAAAAGAAAACGCGGCGGAGTTTTCCTTGAAAACTCCGCCACCGCCTGTCAGCGGCTTAGCCCGCCCCGGATCGTCGGCACGTCCAACGCCGAGAACCCGTAATGCCGCAGCCAGCGCAGATCGCTGTCGAAAAACGCGCGCAGGTCGGGAATGCCGTATTTCAGCATCGCGATCCGGTCGATCCCCATGCCGAAGGCAAAGCCTTGCCATTCGTCCGGATCGATCCCGCCGGCCCGCAGCACCTTGGGGTGCACCATGCCGCTGCCCAGAACCTCAAGCCAGTCGTCGCCCTCGCCCACCTTGACGGTGCCATCCTGCCACGAACACTGGATGTCGACCTCGGCCGAGGGTTCGGTGAACGGGAAATGCGAGGCGCGGAACCGGGTTTTGACGGTGGT
>JAASTF010000235.1 GCA_021767525.1 Paracoccaceae bacterium | reverse complement strand
GCGGGAGTTTATCCGGCAAGCAGAAGGGGTAGGGTCCGCCCTGCCCCTTTGCATGACACGAAGGGCGGGCGATGCTGCGCTTTGCTTTGAAACGGCTGGTGTCTTTGGCGGTCACGCTTTGGGTGGCCTCGCTGGTGATTTTCCTGTCGCTGGAAATCGTGCCGGGCGATCCGGCGGCCTTCATGCTGGGCATGAACGCGCAAGAGGACACGCTGAACGCCCTGCGCGAGGAACTGGGCCTGAACCAGGGGCCGGTGCAGCGCTACCTTGATTGGGTCGGCGGGATGCTGGTGGGCGATTTCGGCACCTCTTACACCTATCGCACGCCGGTGTCGCAGATGATCCTGGACCGGGTGCAGATCAGCCTGCCGCTGGCGCTTTATGCGCTGACGCTGTCCACGCTGATCGCGTTTCCCGCCGGTATCTGGGCGGCCTCGCGGCGCGGGCGGCCGGCGGATATCGCGGTGATGGGGGTCACGCAGCTGGGCGTGGCGATCCCGAATTTCTGGTTCGCCATGCTGATGGTGCTGGTCTTTGCCATCAACCTGCGCTGGTTCAACGCGGGCGGCTTTGCCGGGTGGGACGCAGGCTTTTTCGCGGCGATGAAATCGCTTACCCTGCCCGCCATCGCGCTTGCCTTGCCGCAGGCCAGCATCCTTGCCCGCGTCATGCGCTCGTCCCTGCTGGATACGCTGTCCGAGGATTTCATCCGCACCGCCCGCGCCAAGGGGCTGACCCGTGCGCAGGCGCTGTGGCGGCACGCGTTGCGCAACGCGCTGATCCCCGTGCTAACGATCATCGGGCTGCAATTCGCGTTCCTGATGGCCGGCGCGATCATCATCGAAAACGTGTTCTTCCTGCCTGGGCTGGGGCGGCTGGTGTTCCAGGCGATTTCCGCCCGTGACCTGATCGTGGTGGAATCGGTGGTGATGCTGCTGGTCTTTGCCGTGGTGCTGGTGAATTTCGCGGTCGACCTGGCCTATGCCGCCGTCGACCCGCGGCTAAGGGGGCGCAGATGAACCGCAACCTGATCCTTGGCGCGGGGCTGACCGCCATCTTCGTGCTGGCCGCACTGATCAGTTTTGTCTGGGTGCCCCAAGACGTCACGCAAATGGACATCGCCAACAAGATCAAGCCGCCCAGCGCCGCGCACCCCCTGGGCACCGATCATTTCGGGCGCGATATCCTGTCGATGATCATGGTGGGCGCGCGCACCTCGATCGCGGTGGCGCTGGTGGCTGTTGGCATCGGTATGGGGCTGGGCGTGCCGCTGGGGCTGGCGGCGGCGGCCAGGAAAGGCGGCTGGCTGGACGAGATCATCATGCGCGCCAATGACCTGGTGTTCGCCTTCCCGTCGCTGCTGATTGCCATCATGATAACGGCCGTGTTCGGCGCCTCGGCGCTGAACGCGATCATCGCCATCGGCATCTTCAATATCCCTGTTTTCGCCCGCCTCACCCGCTCGGGCGCGTTGTCACTCTGGACGCGCGATTTCGTGCTGGCTGCGCGGGTGGCGGGCAAAGGCGCGGCGCGGATCAGCGTCGAGCACATCCTGCCCAACGTCACCAACCTGCTGATCGTGCAGGGCACCATCCAGTTTTCCCTGGGCATCCTGGCCGAGGCGGGCCTGTCCTATGTCGGCCTTGGCGCGCAGCCGCCCACGCCCAGCTGGGGCCGGATGCTGGCCGACAGCCAGACGATGGTCAGTTTCGCCCCCCACATGGCGCTGTTCCCGGGGCTGGCGATCTTGCTGACGGTGCTGGGGCTGAACCTGATGGGCGACGGGCTGCGCGACAGGTTCGATCCGAAATTGCAAAGGGCGCGCCAATGACCCTGCTGCGCATCGACAATCTGTCGCTGGATATCCACGGCACACCGATCCTGCGCGATGTATCGCTGTCGGTCGATGCGGGGCAGATCGTCGGCGTGATCGGGGAAAGCGGCTCGGGCAAATCCATGACCGCCTTTGCGGTGATGCAGCTTTTGCCGCAGGGCGCCAAGTGTGCCGGGCGCATTTCCCTTTCCGGCCACGAGATCCTGACCCTGACCGAGCGCCACCTCTGCGCCATGCGCGGCAACGAGGTGTCGATGGTGTTCCAGGAACCGATGACCGCGCTGAACCCGCTGAAACCGATTGGCGAGCAGGTGGCCGAAACCATCATGATCCACGAACGCACCAGCCGCGCCGATGCGATGGCGCGCGCCGCCGACGCGCTGGCCCGGGCCGAACTGCCGCAAGACCGCTTTCCGCTGTCGCGCTATCCGCATGAACTGTCGGGCGGGCAGCGGCAGCGCGTGGTGATCGCCATGGCCATCGCCCTGCGCCCCAAGCTGCTGATCGCGGACGAACCCACCACCGCGCTGGACGTGACGACGCAGGCGGAAATCTTGCGCCTTCTGAAACGGCTGGCGCAAGAGGACGGGATGGGCCTGCTGCTGATCAGCCACGATCTGGCCGTGGTGGCCGACATGGCCGATCACATCGTCATCATGCGCAAGGGCGAAGTGGTCGAACAGGGCCCGGCGCAGACGCTTTTGCGCGAGATGCGCCACCCCTATTCGCTGGCCCTGCTGGCCGCGTCCGACCACGTGCCCGACCGGGCGGGCGGCCCGCAGGACGCCCCGCTTTTGCGGGTGCAGGGCGTGGTGCGCGACTATCCCACCCCGCGCCAGGGTCTGTGGGGCGCGCCCGGCACGTTCCGCGCGGTGGATGGCGTCAGTTTCGACATCAAGCGGGGCGAAAACCTCGGCCTCGTGGGCGAGTCGGGCTGCGGCAAATCCACCCTCACCCGCGCGATCCTGGGGCTGGAACAGATCCAGGGCGGCACGATCGAACTGGACGGCCAGCCGGTCTTTACCGGGCAGAAACCTAACCGCGCCGTGCGGCGGCGCATGCAGGTGGTGTTCCAGGATCCTTACGGCAGCTTCAACCCCCGCTGGACAGTCGCGCGGCTGATCTGCGAACCCTTCCACCTGCTGGACGATCCGCCCACCGGCGCGGCCCGCGATGCAGCGATTGCCGAAGCGCTGGAAAGCGTCGGGCTGCACCCCGCAGACGCAGGCAAATACATCCACGAGTTTTCGGGCGGACAACGCCAACGCATCGCCATCGCCCGCGCCCTGATCATCCAGCCCGACCTGATTATCCTCGACGAGGCGGTATCGGCCCTAGATGTCAGCGTGCGCGCGCAGGTGCTGGATTTGCTGGCCGACCTCTCGGATCGGTTCGGCCTGACCTACCTGTTCATCAGCCATGATTTGTCTGTCGTGCGGTCCATCACCGACCGCGTTCTGGTGATGCAGGCCGGCAAGATCGTGGAACAGGGCCAGACCGAGCAGGTCTTTGCCCACCCCCAACACCCCTATACCCAACAACTGATCGCGGCCGCCCCGCAGCTGCCCGAAGACGTAAGGAAACTGGCGCATGAGCACTGAATTGCCCCTTTGGTTCGACCCCGCGAAATGCCTGATCGGCGGGCACTGGGTGACGCCGGCGCAGGGCGGCACGCTGCCGCTTTATGACCCTTCGACCGGCGACCGTATCGGTGAGATTGCCCGCGGCACCGCGGATGACATCGACGCCGCCGTGCAGGCCGCCGAAACCGCGCGCCACGGGCCTTGGGCGCGCCTGTCGGCCGCCGACCGGGGGCGCATCCTGCTGCGCCTGGGCCAGCTGGTGACAGAACGCGTTGACGACCTGGCAAGGATCGAGGCGCTGGATGTCGGCAAACCCCTGAAACAGGCCCGCGCCGATGCCGTGGCGCTGGCGCGGTATTGCGAGTTTTACGGCGGCGCGGCGGATAAATTGCACGGCGACACCATCCCCTATCTCGATGGCTACACCGTCTACACCCTGCGCGAACCGCATGGGGTGACGGGCCATATCGTGCCGTGGAACTACCCAATGCAAATCATTGGCCGCAGCGTCGGCGCGGCGCTGGCCACCGGCAACACCTGCGTGCTGAAACCGGCCGAAGATGCCTGCCTGACGGCGCTCGCCTTCGCCGATATGGCCAAGGCGGCGGGCCTGCCCGATGGCGTGCTGAACGTGGTGCCCGGCCTGGGGGCCGAGGCGGGCGCGGCGCTGACCGCGCATCCGGGCATCCATCATATCAGCTTTACCGGCTCGGTCGGCACGGGCGTCATGGTGCAGACGGCGGCGGCGCAGAACGTTGTGCCCGTCACGCTGGAACTGGGCGGGAAATCCCCGCAGATCGTGTTCGACGATGCCGACCTGGACGCCGCCCTGCCCTTTCTGGTGAACGCAGGCATCCAGAATTGCGGGCAGACCTGCTCGGCCTCGTCCCGCATCCTGGTGCATCGGTCGATCCACGACCAACTGCTGGAAAAGATGGCCGCCCGCTATGGCGCGCTGCGCGTGGGCCCGGCGATGAATGACCTGGACGTGGGGCCGCTGATCTCGGCCAAGCAGCAGGGTATCGTCTCGGGCTATCTGCGGCAGGGCGCCGATCTGCAAGTGGCGGCCCAGGCGCCGCTGGCCGACACGCCGCAAGGCGGCTATTACGTGGCCCCCACCCTGTTTTCCGGCGTGGCCTCGGACCACGCGCTGGCGCAATCGGAAATCTTCGGACCCGTGCAGGTGGTCATCCCCTTTGACGACGAGGATCAGGCCGTGCAGATCGCCAACGGCACCGACTATGGGCTGGTGGCATCTGTCTGGAGCCAGAACGGCGCCCGCCAGATGCGGCTGGCGCGCAAGGTGCGGGCGGGGCAAATCTTCATCAACAATTACGGCGCGGGCGGCGGTGTGGAACTGCCCTTCGGCGGCATGGGCAAATCCGGCCACGGCCGCGAAAAGGGGTTCGAGGCGCTCTATGGCTTTACCACCCTGAAAACCGTCGCCGCGTTTCACGGGTAAGGTGAAGATGCGGGTTTTGGTGAACGAGGTCAGGCTGTTTTTCGACGTGGCGGGCACATCGCTTGCCCCGCAGGGCCCCGAAATGCGCTCAAAACCCACGCTGATCGTGCTGCATGGCGGGCCGGGGGCCGATCATTCCATCCACCGTCCGGCCTTCGATGCGCTGTCGGATGTCGCGCAGGTCATCTATCTCGATCATCGCGGCAATGGGCGCAGCGACGATGGCGATCCCGCCGACTGGACACTGGCGCAATGGGGCGATGACCTGCGCGCCTTTTGCGAGGCGCTGGAAATCGAAAACCCGGTGGTGTTCGGCGCGTCCTTCGGCGGGTTCGTCGCGCAAAGCTATGCCACCCGCCACCCCGATCACGCCCGCGCGGTGATCCTGGCCAACACGACCGCCCAGGTGGATTTCGACCAGATTTTCGCCGCCTTCGGCAAAATC
>JAASTF010000234.1 GCA_021767525.1 Paracoccaceae bacterium | reverse complement strand
GAAAGACGCGCTATGAGCGACGAGCCCGACGCCATCGCGGAACGCAAGATGCAGTTCCTGTTCGCGCTGCGCTCGCGCGGGGTGACGGACAAGCGCGTGCTGGGTGCGATGGAAAAGATCGATCGCGCGCCTTTCGTGCGCGGCATCTTCGCCGAACGCGCCTATGAGGACATGCCCCTGCCCATTGCCTGCGGGCAGACGATCAGCCAGCCCTCGGTTGTCGGCCTGATGAGCCAGGCGCTGGATATCCAGCCGCGCGACAAGGTGCTCGAGGTGGGCACTGGCTCGGGCTATCAGGCGGCGATCCTCAGCCAGCTGGCGCGCCGGGTCTATACCGTGGATCGCTATCGCCGGCTGGTGCGCGAGGCGCAGGCGATCTTTGACGAGATGGGGCTGGTCAACATCACCGCGGTCACCGCAGATGGCTCGTTCGGCTTGCCAGATCAGGCGCCCTTTGATCGCATTCTCGTGACCGCCGCCGCCGAAGACCCGCCCGGCCCGCTCTTGGCGCAGTTGAAGATCGGGGGTATCATGGTGGTGCCCGTGGGCCAGTCGGACACGGTGCAAAGCCTGATCCGTGTCACGCGGCACGACAGCGGGTTCGACTATGACGAGCTGCGCCCGGTGCGTTTCGTGCCGCTGGTCGAGGGGTTGGGCCGTGAAGATTGATAGCCGTGCCAGGGCAGCCCTGCCCGGGATGCGGCGCGTGACAGGTTGCAAAGCCCCGGCCACAAGGGGCGCCAGACATGAGGATATCGAGAGAGATGACAGCCGCAATCAAACCTGACCGTCTGCCGCGCCTGTCGCGCGTGGTTCTGCCCGTGGCCGCGACCGTGCTGCTGGCCGGGTGCCAGTCGCCGCTCGATTTCGACCTGCGCGGCAATTTCGGCAACGCCCCCTCGACCGCCGAGGCCGCGCGCCAGGCGACCGTCGCGCGCCCGCCCGCCGACAATCGCGGGGTGATTTCCTATCCCGGTTACCAGGTCGCCATCGCCGAGCGCGGCGATACCGTGCAGGACGTCGCGCTGCGCGTGGGCACCGATGCAGGGGCGCTGGCGCGCTATAACGGGTTGCAGGTGGGCGACGAGCTGCGCGCAGGCGAAGTGATCGCCCTGCCCAACCGCGTGGCCGAACCATCGCCCGCCACCGGCGCGCCCGACCGCGTGGACATCACGACGCTGGCCGGCAACGCGATAGACCGCGCCGGCCCCGGCGCCGCGCCCGCCGCCCAAAGCGCCGCGCCCCCCGCTGGCGTCGAACCGGTGCGGCACAAGGTCAAACGCGGCGAAACCGCCTATACCATCGCGCGGCTTTACAATGTCAGCGTGCGCGCCCTCGCCGACTGGAACGGGCTGGGCCGCGATTTCGGCGTGCGCGAGGGCCAGTACCTGTTGATCCCCGTAGCGCAGCCGCAGGCCGCCCCCAGCGCCCCAAGCGCACAAGCCACCGCCGCCGCACCGGCCACCACGACGACCACGCTGGATACGCCGGCACCAGGCTCGGGCAGCCCGACGCCCACGCCGCCCTCGGCCTCGCAGCCCTTGCCGCAGGATACCCAGGCCGCGTCCGAGCCGGTCAAGGCGGCCACGCCGAACCTGGGCAACCAGCAATCGGCCCCGGCCTCGAACGGCAACGCGCGGATGGCCTATCCGGTGCAGGGCAAGATCATCCGCGATTACGCGAAGGGCCGGAATGATGGGATCGACATCCAGGCCGCGCCCGGCACCGCCGTCAAGGCGGCGGCCAGCGGCACTGTGGCGGCCATCACCTCGGATGCCGACCAGGTGCCTATCGTGGTGGTCAAGCACCCCGACAACCTGCTGACCGTCTATGCCAATGTCGAAAACATCCGCGTCAAGAAAGGCGACAGCGTCAGCCGCGGCCAATCCATCGCGCAACTGCGCGGCGGCACAGCCAATTACGTGCATTTCGAGGTGCGCAAGGGCTTTGACAGCGTCGATCCGACACCCTACCTGAACTGAGGCAACGGCCCCGTATGGGGCCGTGCACGCCCCGCCTTACAGGCGCACGCCCTTGCGGCCCGCCAGATCGGTAAAGAACTGCCAGGCCACCCGGCCCGAGCGGCCACCGCGCGTGGCTTGCCATTCGATGGCCTCGGCGCGCAGGGTTTCGTCGTCGATTGTCAACCCATACGCCTCGCAGTAGCCCCGGATCATCGCCAGGTACTCGTCCTGGTCGCAGGGATGAAAGCCCAGCCACAGGCCGAACCGGTCCGACAGGCTGACTTTTTCCTCCACCGCCTCGGACGGGTTGATGGCGCTGCCGCGCTCGTTCTCGATCATGTCGCGGGGCATCAGGTGGCGGCGGTTCGACGTGGCATAGAAGATCACGTTGTCGGGCCGGCCCTCTATGCCGCCATCCAGAACGGCCTTGAGGCTTTTGTAATGCTGGTCGTCATGGCTGAACGACAGGTCGTCGCAAAACAGGACAAAGCGATGCTGTGGCGCGGCGCGCAGCAGGTTCAACAGACGGCCCACGCTGGGCAGATCCTCGCGCTGCAGCTCGACGATTTTCAGGGCCAGCCCCTCGTCCAGGACAGCCGCATGGGCGGCCTTGACCAGGCTGGACTTGCCCATGCCACGCGCGCCCCACAGAAGGGCGTTGTTGGCTGGCAGACCCTGGGCGAAGTGGCGGGTGTTTTCCAACAACGTGTCGCGCGCGCGCCCGATCCCCACCAGCAGGTCGATGGCCACGCGATTGACCTGCGGCACCGGCACCAGACGGTCGGGCGAGACGTGCCAGACAAAGGCATCTGCCGCGTCGAAATCGGGCGCGGCCATCGGCGCGGGGGCGATCCGCTCTAACGCGTCGGCGATGCGGGTCAGCGTGGCGTCGTCCATCAGTCGCGGTTCACCATGCCGGGGTCTTCGTCGTCGTCTTCGTCGAACTCGCGCATCAGCGGGTCGTCGAACTCTTCCTCGTCATCCTCGAACCACACGCCCTCTTCTTTCAGGCGTTCCTTGCGCTCGCGCTCGACACGGCGCACCAAGAAGATCGACACCTCGTAAAGGCCATAGACGACGGTGAACAGGATCACCTGGGTGATGACATCTGGGGGCGTGACAAGCGCCGCCAGCATCAGGATGCCCACGACCGCGTATTTGCGCACGTCCTTAAGGCCCTGAGAGCTGACCAGCCCGGCCTTGCCCATCAGCGTCAGCAGCACGGGCAGCTGGAAACACAGCCCGAACGCCACGATGAACTTGATCGTCAGGTTCAGGTATTCCTGGGCCGAGCCCTGGAACACGACCGACAGGCCCTGCTGGAGCTCTTCGCCAACCACGGCCTCGCCTTCCTGGCCGAATTGCTGGAAGCCCAGGAAGAAATCATAGGCCAGCGGCGTGACCACGTAGAACGCAAAAGCCGCGCCCAGAAAGAACATGAAGGGCGAGGCCACCAGGAAGGGCAGGAACGCGCCTTTTTCCGACTTGTAGAGCCCCGGCGCCACGAAACGCCACATCTGGTTGGCGATATAGGGAAAGGCCAGCATGAAGCCGCCCAGAAGCGAGATCTTGATGGCGACGAAGAAACCTTCTTGCGGGCTGATGAAGATCAGGTCGCAATCCTGCCCGCGCGTGGCCAGCACCTGGCACAGCGGCGCGGTCAGAAAGTTGAAGATCGGGGTGGCGACGGTGAAACAGATCACCATGCCGATCACGAAGGCCACGACCGAATGGATCAGCCGTGTGCGCAGCTCGGCCAGATGCTCGATCAGCGGGGCCGAGCTGTCGTCGATCTCGTCAGTGTCGCTCATGCGCTGTCCTTGGGGGTATCCGTCTTGGGCGCGCTGTCAGCCGCGGGGTCTCCGGGCTTCAGCGCGGCCTCGGCGGCCTCGGCCTTTTTCATCGCCTCGGCGGCCTCGCGCTGCATACGCTCGGCGGCCTTGCGGGCGGCGGCGGCCTCGATCTTTTTCTTGGCTTCCTGGCGTTCGGCAGACAGCTGGCCGGTGGCGCTTTTGGGGTCGATATCGGTCAGGCCGCGCGTGGCGTCCTTGACGCTGTCCATCGCGGTGCCCACCGGGTTGGTGGCGCTGCGGATGGTCTTGGTGACATCGCGGATACCCGAGTCGTCCGCCGCGTCTTCCATCGCGCGGCTGAATTCGCGCGCCATCGACTTGGCCTTGCCGACAAAGCGGCCAACCGACCGGAACAGGCCCGGCAGGTCTTTCGGACCCACAACGATAAGGGCCACGATGCCGATCAGCAGCAGCTCGGTCCAGCCAAGGTCGAACATGGGTTACGCCTTGTCCTTGTCGCTTTCGGGCGTCACGTCCTTGGCGGCGGTGGCGGCCTCGTCCTCGTCGTTGTCCAGTTCTTTGTTGCCCTCGGCAACGCCTTTCTTGAACGAGGTGATCCCTTTGCCGACCTCACCCATGAGCGAGCTGATCTTGCCACGGCCGAACAGCACCAGCACGACGACGGCGATCAAAAGAAGGCCGGGAAGGCCGATATTGTTGAGCATCTCATCTCTCCCTTGGTCGGGGCCCCGTGCGGGGCCCTGCAAAAATCATTTTCCGTATCTAATGGCGATAGCGCGCACATGGAAGGACCAAAGCGCCGCACGGGCCGGAAATTGATCGCCCGGCCCGCCACGATGCGCCCCTTGAGCGGTGCAAGGCCGAAGACATGCCACGCACACCAGCCAAGGCGAACGGCGATTCGCGGCTTAATCGGTCGCGGGAAAGACGAAACAGCGGTCGCGGCGGATCATCAGCCACAGCGGCTTGCCCGGCCCCGGCAGGAACACGTTGGGCACCGTCGCCTTCAGGATCGAGCCGTCATAGTCCATGCGGATCTCGACCAGGCTTTCGGCGCCCATGAAGCGCGCGCGCACAACCTCGCCCCGGGCGGCGATCCCATCCTGCGGCGTGGGGTTGGGCCCGCGCCCGCCACGATCAAGGTCCAACTTGATGTGCTGCGGGCGGATCACGATATCCACCTCGGCCCCGTCCGGCACACCGGGGGCCAGGAACTGGCCAAAGGGCGTATCCGTCAGCGCGCCATGAACTTTGCCGCGTATCACGTTGATATCGCTGAAAAAGGCAACAGCCTGCTTATCGGCGGGCGCGTTGTAGACGTTATAGGGCGCGCCTTGCTGCACGATCTTACCGTTGCGCATCAGCGCGATTTCGTCGGCCATGCGCATCGCCTCTTCGGGTTCATGCGTCACCAGCAGAACCGCCGCCTCTTCGGCCTTGAGCACATCCAGCGTTTCGTCGCGGATATCGTCGCGCAGCCGGTTGTCGAGGCCCGAGAACGGCTCGTCCATCAGCATGATGCGCGGGCGTGGCGCCAGCGCGCGCGCCAGGG
>JAASTF010000233.1 GCA_021767525.1 Paracoccaceae bacterium | reverse complement strand
GGCCTTCGTGGTCTGGGCCACGGCGATCTTTGCCGTCGGGTATGTCGGGCTGGCGGGCGGTTGGGCGCTGTGGTCGCTGGAGGGCAGTCCACCCGTGGCGCAAGCCGGCACCGCGCCCATGCCCGGCACGCCCCCGGCCGACCCCGTCGCGGCCGCGGCCCCTGCCCCGGCCCCGCAATCCGCCGATCTGGCAGCGCAAACCGCGCAGCGCATCGCCAATGCACAGGCCGCCGCCAGCGCAGCCCAAGCCAAGCTGCAATCCACCGAGGCCCGTCTGGCCCGTGTCGAACAGCAATTGGCCAGCGCCGCGCAACCCATCCCCGCCCCTGCCGCGACCGAGGATTGCGTCACCGCCCTGGCGCGCCTGGCCCATGGCGCGCGGGTGACCTTTCCGCTGGGCGCGGTGCAGCCCGCCAACCCGACGGATCTGGCCGGGGTCGCGCAATTCGCACGCGCGGCCACGTCTTGCCCGGCGGCCCGGGTGATCGTCGAGGGCCACACCGACAGCACCGGCGACGAGACGCTGAACCTGCAAATCAGCTGGGATCGCGCCGACAACACGATCGCCTGGCTACAGGCGCAAGGGATCGACACGGGCCAGTTCTCTGCGATGGGCTTCGGTGCCCGCCTGCCGCTGTCCGAGGGGGACAGCGACAGCGCCGATAGCGACCGCCGCGTGGAATTTCGCGTGATCCGGCACGACCCCGCTACCGACTGACCCGACCAAAAGGAGCTGCCCATGCCCCCTTTCATTGTGCAACTGACGCTGATGATCGCCTGCGCCGTGGTGGCCGGGCTTGTGGGCTTTGCCCTGTCGCGTCGGCATTTCCGCGGCGAGATGGAGTATCAGGCGCAGGTATTCGCCAGCGAAATGGCCCGGTTGCGGCGCCACGCCAGCAGCGCGGAGTCCGACCGCCGCAGCCTGAAACAGGAAGTGCAGCGTCTGCGCCGGCGCGGCCGCTAAGGCCGCGCATCGCCAAGCCTCAGCTGGCGCCCAGTTCGGCCGAAAGGTCTTGCAACACGTCCAGCAGGCTGTCGACACTGACGATTTCGGGGTTCACCACATCGGTCGAGAAATAGCGCAGGAAAATCGCGCTGGTCCGATCGCTCATGCCCTGATGCAAGCCCATCGACCAGTCGGGAAAGATGCGTTCCCGCACGTCTTCGCAGGACAACAGGATGATGTTGGAATGGCGCGGGTCGCGGGCGATGGCGTGATACAGCGCACTGACCTCGACGCGCCCGCCTTCGATCACCTGGATGAAATGGTCGCCGTTGTAATGCAACATGCCGGTCAGGTTCAGCCGCGCGTTGTTGCGGCGGCATGTGGCGATCAGATCCGCCGTATCCAGCTTTTCCGACGGGTTGCGCTGGCTGTAATATACAAGGCGCGTCAAATTCATTGCGACTCATCCCCCAAACCGTATCAAACTGCGGCGAAGTATCTGTGCCTCGGGAAACGAGGTCAAGATATTGCGGCCGCGCACAACCCTACCGCTAGATGATGCCGCATCGGCCTACAGGCCGCTGTCGGCCTTGGCCCGCAACAGCGCCACCAACGCGGCATCGCGGCGCGCGGCAAGCGTGTCGGCGGTGCTGCCCTTCAGGGCGTCATCCATGCCGCTGACAAGGGCCGCGATCGTGCGCGCATCCAGCCTCGGCGCGCCCAGCTCGGCCCAGCGGGCCTCTTGCGCGGGGCCAAGATGTTCCAGGTAATGCCGCAACCCGCCATCGCCGCCCCCCAGGTAATAAGTCAGATGCGGGCCCATCAGCGCCCATCGCAGGCCAGGCCCGGCACTGATCGCACGATCCACATCTGCCACCGTGGCGATGCCTTCGGCCACCAGGTGCACCGCCTCGCGATAAAGCGCGGCAGTCAGGCGATTGGCGACATGGCCGCGCATCTCGCGCAAGGGCACGATCACCTCTCGGCCCAGCCGATGATAGAACGCCTGCGCGCGTTCCACCGCGTTTTGCGAGGTGGCGTGGCCGGCCACCAGCTCGACCAGTGGGATCAGGTGCGGCGGGTTGAAGGGATGGCCCACCAGGATCCGGTCGGGATGCGTCGCGCCCTGTTGGATCTCGCTTGGCATCAAGGCCGAGCTTGACGAGGCGATGATCACCTCCGGCTTCAGATGCGGCTCGATCGCGGCGATGATCCGATGTTTAAGCGGCAGACGGTCGGGCCCGCATTCCTGCACGAAATCCGTGGTCTGCAAGGCGGCGGCCACATCCGATGTAACCGTCAGCCTCGGCTGCGCCGCGTCAAAGGTGCCGCGCGCCAGGCCGAGCGCCTGCAAATCGGGCCAGGCGTCGGCCACCCGACGGGCCACACCCTGCGCCACGTCAGCCGCGGGCTCGTGCACGGCAACGGTCAACCCATGCGCCAGGAACAAGGCCGCCCAGGATGCACCGATCAACCCACCGCCTATCACCGCCACACGCTCGATACGCTCGCCCATTGCTGTCATCCTTCTGCAAAAGATACCACCGCGCCCCCAACGCGCCTTGCCCGGATCCACGCGCCCAACCCGAGCCGCAGGCGAGGCAGGCAGCGCGCGGCGCAGCCGCGCACATTTGGATCAAACCATCAAACGAAAAACGCCGCCAGACGGGTCTGGCGGCGTTGCAATTCCGGGTATCGGGCGCGGCTTATGCGGCCAGGGCGCCTTTGGCCTGGTCGACGATCGCACCGAAAGCGTCGGGCTCGTGCACGGCCAGATCGGCCAGAACCTTGCGGTCCACCTCGATACCGGCCAGCGTCAGGCCGTTGATGAAGCGCGAGTAGGTCAGCGATTCATCATGGGCGCGCACGGCAGCGTTGATCCGCTGGATCCACAAGGCGCGGAAATTGCGCTTGCGGTTCTTGCGGTCGCGGGTGGCGTATTGGTTGGCCTTGTCGACCGCCTGGCGGGCGACTTTGAAGGTGTTCTTGCGGCGGCCGTAGTAACCTTTGGCTGCCTTGATGACCTTCTTGTGACGGGCGTGGGTGGTGGTTCCGCCTTTGACTCGGGACATGGTTCAGGCCTCCTTAGCGCGAATAGGGCATCATCGGCTTGATGATCTGCTCATCAGCCTTCGACAGCGTGGTGGTTCCGCGCGCGTCGCGGATGAACTTGTTGGTGCGCTTGATCATGCCGTGGCGTTTGCCGGCCTGGCCTGCCTTGATGCGGCCCTTGGCCGTCACCTTGAACCGCTTCTTGCAGCTCGATTTCGTCTTCAACTTGGGCATTTCCGTCTCCTCTTGATCGGTCGTCGGCGCACGACTCGGCATGCCACTTGGGCCGGCCGCGCGGTATGAGAGGGCCGTATAGAACCCGCAAGCTTGTGTTGCAAGCCCGAAATCGCAGGAAAAACAGGGCCCGCCGCGCCTAGATAAAGCGCGCCACCACCCGCACGAAAATATCCGGGATCTGTTCGATCTGATAGCCGCCCGGCTTGTTCGAAATCGCCCAGACAACCATCGCGCCGCCGGCCATCAGCACCAGCGTCGCCACCCGCGGCGCGCGCCGGTCGGAAAAGGCGCTGACGATCGAAGGGATCGAAAACACACAAAGCACCAGGCCGACGATGAAAATCAGATCGCTATCGAAACTCATTATGGACTGCCCGTTATCGTTATTGACGTTGGGGCATCCTACTCTGGGTCGGCGGCGAAAATCAAATGTTCCGCGCAAGGCGCCACGCGCAGGATATTCGTCGTGCCCGGCACGTTGAAGGGCACGCCGGCAATCACCAGGATCTGATCCTCGGCCGTGGCATAGCCCTGTGCCCGCGCCGCGCGCGCGGCGTTGACCACCGCCATCTTGAACCGGCTCAACTCGCCCGTCATCACGCAATCGACCCCCCAGGTCAGCGCCAGCCGGCGCGCGGTGTCGCGCACCGAGGTCATGCCGATGATCGGCACGCGCGGACGCTCGCGCGCGGTCAGCGCGGCAGTGGTGCCGCTTTCGGTGTAACAGCAGATCGCCTTGATATTGGTGGTTTCCGCGATCTCGCGCGCGGCGGCCACGATGCCGTCGGCCACGCTGTGACGGTCGGCGCGGCGGCTGGCCTCGATCACCTCGACATAGGTGGGGTCGCTTTCCACCTCGACGGCCACGTTGTCCATCGTCGTCACCGCCTCGACCGGGTAATCGCCCGCCGCGCTTTCGGCCGACAGCATGATCGCATCCGCACCTTCATAGATCGCGGTGGCCACGTCGCTGACCTCGGCCCGCGTGGGCATGGGCGATTCAATCATCGATTCCAGCATCTGCGTCGCCACGATCACGGGCTTCGCCGCCGCCCTGCATTTGCGCACCAGCTGCTTCTGGATCGGCGGCACGTTCTGCACCGGCAGCTCCACGCCCAGGTCGCCGCGCGCCACCATCACCCCGTCGCTGACGCGCAGGATGTCGTCGAACGCCTTGACCGCGGCGGGTTTCTCGATCTTCGACAGGATGGCCGCCCGGCCCTGCGCCAGCGCGCGCGCCTCTTGCACGTCGTCGGGCCGCTGCACGAAAGACAGCGCCAGCCAGTCGACCCCCAGCTGGCACACGAATTCCAGATCTGCCCGGTCCTTTTCCGACAGCGCCGCCAGCGGCAGAACCACGTCGGGCACGTTCACGCCCTTGCGGTTCGAAATAGTGCCGCCCACCGCCACCGTGCATTCGGCGAAATCCTTGCCACAGCTATCGACCGTCAGGCGAATCTTTCCGTCATTCACCAACAGACGCGCGCCCGGTTCCAGCGCGGCGAAAATCTCGGGATGCGGCAGGCAGACGCGGCGACCGTCGCCAGGGCTGCGATCGAGGTCCAGGCGGAACCTTGCCCCCTCGGCAAGCTCTTCCTCGCCCTTGGCGAATTCACCCACCCGCAGCTTGGGGCCCTGCAGGTCGGCCAGGATGGCGATGGGGCTGTCCAGGTCACGCTCGACCTTGCGGATCATGGCGTGGCGTTCGCGGATTTCGTCATGGCTGCCGTGGCTCATGTTCAGGCGAAAGACATCCGCCCCCGCCTCGTGCAGGGCGCGGATCATGTCATAGCTGTCCGAGGCCGGCCCAAGCGTGGCCACGATTTTCACATTGCGGTGTCGTCTCATCCTGCCTGTCCCCGGTCGGCCCCTATTTTTCTGCTGCGCGGCAATTCCATTCCGCCGCGTTCTGTCCTAGAGCGTGCGCAAAGGAAATGACAGCCCGATGACATACGAACCCTTCGAAATCGACAACGGTGCCGCGCAATCGCGCTGGCTGATCACCTGCGACCACGCGGCCAACACCGTGCCCCCATTCGTCAATGACGGCCATCTTGGCCTGGCGGCGGGCGACATGAACCGCCATATCGCCTATGACGTGGGCGCCG
>JAASTF010000232.1 GCA_021767525.1 Paracoccaceae bacterium | reverse complement strand
CTGCACATGATGCTGCCAGAGGATGCGGTGCCGAAGATCGTCGATCTTGGCTGGGCAGAGCCACATCCGATGGCTGCGGCGGGCATGATCCCGCCCACGGCTGTCATGGTCTATGCGCCCAGAAACTCGGCGGAAATCGAAACCGTGCTCGGCATTCTGGGCCTGTCCTGTGACTTTGCCCGGGGCCGGCTCGGACGGGTGGACAACATCGTTCTGTAACGGATACGACGTTCAATCCGGTTGTGAAACCGCATGCGGATGATTTAGGGTTCAGGCGCGTCGCAAGAATAAAAAACACGCCCGAATCATCACAACAAGCGAGTATCCAGTGGCAAAAAACAGACCCGTTATCATGGCCGCGATCGTCATCGCTGTCGCCGTATCCGGCTTTTTGATCTGGCAAAGCACCCTATCCGATACGGACGCGGAAGGATTCGCGCGCGGCAACGGGCGGATCGAAGCGGTCGAAATCGACGTTGCGGCCAAGCTGCCCGGGCGAATTGACACGGTGCTTGTGAACGAAGGAGGGCTCGTGACGGCAGGTGCGCCTCTGGCCACGCTCGACACGCGGCAATTGCAGGCCAATCGCAACCAGATGGTGGCGGAACTGCGCCGCGCTGAAATCGCCGTGGAAAACGCCACGCTGCTTGTCGAACAGCGCGCGGCCGAAGTACGCGCGGCCGAGGCCCTTCTGGAACAGCGCCGCGCGGAGGAGGATGTCGCGCGGCGCCAGTATGAGCGCTCCGAGTCTCTGACGCAGAACAGCATCACATCCGAACGGCAATTCGAGATCGACCGGGCCAACGCCTTTGGCGCCGCGGCGGCGGTTGCCTCTGCACAGGCGTCGCTTGCGGCGGCGCGGGCGGGGGTCGCATCGGCGAAAGCCTCGGTGATTGGGGCCGAGGCGGCGGTGACCGCGGCCCAGGCGACGATCGAGGCGATCGACGTGCAGATCGAGGATAGCACATTGAAAGCGCCGCGTGCCGGGCGGGTGCAATATATCGTCGCGCGCGCGGGCGAAATCGTGGGGGCCGGCGGTCGCGTTGTCAACATGCTGGACCTCAACGACGTTTACATGACGTTTTTCCTTTCGACGGCGGATGCGGGGCGTATCGGGCTGGGAACCGAGGTGCGCTTGCTGCTGGATGCGGCACCCGGCATCGTCATCCCCGCCAGCGTTTCCTTCGTGTCGGACGTGGCGCAGTTCACGCCCAAGACGGTCGAGACGGAAATCGAGCGCGAGAAGCTGATGTTCAGGGTGCGGGCCAGGATCGCGCCGGAGCTGCTGGCGCGGTATCTCGATCAGATCAAGACCGGGCTTCCCGGCGTCGCCTGGGTGCGGCTTGACCCGACCGCGCCCTGGCCGGCGGCGGCGCAGGGCAAGGTGCTGGAATGACCGATTCCATGCCTGCGGTGCGTGCCGAGGGGCTCTCGCTCCGCTATGGCAAGACCCGGGCCGTGGACGATGTTTCGATCGACCTGCCGTCAGGCCGTTCCGTCGGCGTCATCGGGCCGGACGGCGTGGGAAAGTCGAGCCTTCTGGCGCTGATCGTCGGGGCGCGGCGGATGCAGAAAGGGCGGCTCGAGGTGCTGGGGGGCGACATGGCCCGCGCCGGGCATCGCGCGCGCATCGCCCCGCGCATCGCCTATATGCCGCAGGGGCTGGGGCGGAACCTTTACCCGACGCTTTCGGTCCGCGAAAATGTCGATTTTTTCGGGCGCCTTTTTGGCGAGGGCGCGCAGGAACGCGCGCAGCGGATCGACGAACTGCTCAAGGCGACCGGTCTCGCCCCGTTTGCCGACCGCGCGGCGGCCAAGCTTTCGGGCGGGATGAAGCAGAAGCTGGGCCTGTGCTGCGCGCTGATCCACGACCCCGACCTTCTGGTTCTTGATGAGCCGACCACCGGCGTCGATCCGCTGTCGCGGCGCGAATTCTGGGCCCTGATCGACCGAATCCGCGCTGATCGCCCACATATGAGCCTGCTGGTGTCGAGCGCCTATATGGAAGAGGCCGCGCGCTTCGATCACCTGGTGGCGATGGACGCGGGCAAGGTTCTGGCGACCGGCAGCACGGCCGAAATCCTGGAACGCACCGGTGCCGCTGATCTGGATGCGGCCTTCATCGCACTTCTGCCCGAGGAAAACCGCAGCCGCCACAAAGACCTGAGCATCCCGCCGCGCGATCCGGCGTCCGACGGGGAAAACGTCATCGAGGCCGAGAACCTTACCGTGCGGTTTGGCGATTTCACAGCTGTGGACCAGGTGAGCTTTCGCATCAAGCGGGGCGAGATCTTCGGCTTTCTGGGCTCCAACGGGTGCGGCAAGACCACCACCATGAAGGCGCTGACCGGGCTGCTGGATCCGAGTGACGGCACCACGAAGATTTACGGTCGCAAGGTCGATGCCCATGACATGGCCACCCGCAAGCGCATCGGCTACATGACGCAATCCTTCTCGCTTTATTCCGAGCTGACGGTGCGGCAGAACCTTGATCTGCACGGGCAGCTTTTCGACATGACATCCGCAGAGATCGTGCCGCGGATCGCGGAACTCGCTGAGCGGTTCGATCTTGAAGACGTGCTCGACAGCCTGCCGATGCGCCTGCCGCTGGGTATTCGTCAGCGCCTGTCGCTGGCGGTCGCGCTGATCCATCGCCCCGAAATCCTGATCCTAGACGAGCCGACATCGGGGGTGGACCCTGTGGCGCGCGATATCTTCTGGCAATCGCTGATAGATCTGTCCCGAAACGATGGCGTGACGATCTTCATCTCCACCCATTACATGGCCGAGGCCACGCGCTGCGACAGGATTTCGCTGATGCACCAGGGCCGCGTGCTTGTAAGCGACACGCCCGAAGCGATCCGCGAGGAGGTCGGCGCAGAGACGCTGGACGATGCCTTTGTCCACCATCTGCAACGCGCGCAGGATCAGGATACCCCGCCTGCGCCCGAGATGAAAGAAGAGCTTTCCGCCGGGCCCGCCACCTCCGCCCGGCGGCGGCGCGGGGGGTTCAGCCTGGCGCGGCTGCTGAGCTTTTCATGGCGCGAGTCGCTGGAGTTGCGCCGCGATCCGATCCGCCTGACGCTTGCCAGCCTCGGCAGCGTGATCCTGATGATCGTGCTGGGCTATGGCGTGTCCATGGATGTCGAAAACCTCAAATTCGCGGCACTCGATTTCGATCGGAGCATCCTTAGCCAATCCTATGTCAACGACCTGGCCGGGTCGCGTTACTTTGACGAGGAACCGCCGCTTGTCGATCATGCCGATCTTGACTACCGGATGCGGGCGGGTGAAATCAGTCTGGCTCTGGAAATTCCGCCGGGGTTCGCCGCGGATCTTGAACGCGGCCGCCCCGTCGCCATTGGCGCGTGGTTCGACGGGGCCATGCCGATGCGCGCCGATACGGTGCGCGGGTATATCCAGGGGATGCACGCCCACTGGCTGACCGAGCAGATGCGTCAGGTCTTTGGCGATCAAGCGGTGGCGGGTAACTTCACGCTTGAGGTGCGCTACCGCTACAACCCCGATGTCGAGAGCCTGGCGGCCATGGTGCCCGCGATGATCCCGCTGTTGCTGATGCTGATTCCGGCCACGCTGGCCGTCCTGTCCGTGGCCCGCGAAAAGGAAACGGGTTCGATCGTCAATCTTTATGTCACCCCGGCGCGACGGCTGGAATTCCTGCTGGGCAAACAGGTGCCCTATGTCGTTCTGGGTTTCATGAATTACCTTTTGCTGTTGGCGCTGGCGGTGGTGGTCTTCGGGGTGCCGGTCAAGGGCAGCCTGCTCGCGCTTTCGCTCGGGGCGCTGATCTATGTCGTGCTGGCCACCGGGCTGGGCCTGCTGATTTCCGCCTTCACCCAAAGCCAGGTCACGGCGCTGTTCTTCACCTTCATGGCGACGCTTATCCCGGCGATGCAATATGGTGGCATCATCGATCCGGTTGCGTCAATGGACGGCATGGGTCGGGTGATCGGTGAAATCTATCCCACCAGCCATTTCGTCACCATCTCGCGCGGGACCTTTTCCAAGGCACTGGGGTTCGATGATCTGGGCGGGTCTTTCCTGCCGATGCTGGCGCTTGTGCCCGTGGTGGTGCTGCTGGGTGCCATCTTCGTGCGCAAACAGGAGAAATAACCGATGCGGCTCAGGCATGTTCTGCAACTGTCGTTGAAGGAAATTCGCGGGCTGTTGCGCGATCCGCTTCTGATGGTGCTGGTCGCCTATGCCTTCACGCTCGACGTCTATGTCAGCGCGACCGCCATCCCCGAATCGCTCAACAGCGCCACGATCGGGATCGTGGACGAAGACGCCTCGCCGCTGTCGCGGCGGGTGGCCGATGCGTTCCTGCCGCCGTATTTCATGCCGCCCGCCCAGATCGACATCGCGCAAATGGATGCGCGGATGGATGCCGGGATCGACACCTTTTCGCTGGTGATCCCGCCCGAGTTCCAGCGCGACCTGCTGGCCGGGAACCGGCCCGAATTACAGCTCAATGTCGATGCGACACGGGTCAGCCAGGCCTTTACCGGGGCGGGTAGTATCAGCGCCATTGTCAATCAGGAGATTGCCGGATGGCTGGCACGCGATGCCGCCCCGGTCGGGATGCCGGTTGATCTGGCCGTTCGGGCCCGTTTCAACCCCTCGCTCGACCCGGCCTGGTTCGGGGCGGTGACCTCGGTCATCAGTACGGTGACCATGCTGTCCATCATCCTTTCGGGTGCCGCCCTGATCCGTGAGCGCGACCACGGCACGTTGGAACATCTGCTGGTCATGCCCGTGACCGCCGCCGAGATCATGACGAGCAAGGTGCTCAGCATGGGCAGCGTGGTGCTGGTGGCGACGGCGCTTTCGCTCACTCTGGTGGTTCAGGCGGGGATGGGTATCCCGATCGGGGGATCGGTTGCGCTCTATCTTGTGGGCGCGGCGTTGCACCTTTTTGCAACGACCTCGATGGGCATCCTGCTGGCCACCATCGCAGGCTCTATGCCGCAGTTTGCCATGCTGCTTTTGCTGGTGCTGTTGCCGCTCGATATCCTGTCGGGCGGCGTCACCCCGCGCGAGTCGATGCCCCAAGCCGTGCAATACATCATGCTCGCGGCCCCCAACACGCATTTCATCGCGCTGGCACAAGGGGTCTTGTTCCGCGGGGCCGGGCTGTCCGTGGTCTGGCCGCAACTTGTGGCGCTGATGCTGATCGGGTCGGTGATGTTCGCCTTCGCCCTGCACCGGTTCCGCGCCTTTCTGCGCTGACTGCGGGGGCGGCGTAACCGCTTTTCGGCTATACTTGTTCAGCCTTGGTGGAAAGCTCAGACTCCTTGACGACCTTTTGCGACTCTGTTGCACAAATCGGCTGTCGCGT
>JAASTF010000030.1 GCA_021767525.1 Paracoccaceae bacterium | reverse complement strand
GTGGGCGTGCTGCGTGCGCGGCCCAGCCTACCGGTGGCGACGTAGATAAACGTAATACGCCCCGTCGCCGCCGTGGCTGATATGGGCCGGACTGATCTGCAACACCGCTTGCGACAAGGGCGGCATGGCCAACCATTGCGGCACCTGGTGCTTCAGCACGCCGCGCCGCACGGGAATGGGGCCGTCGCCGTCACGATCCTTGCCCTTGCCGGTGATGACCAGAACCAACCGCCGGCCCTTGGCATGTTGTGTCAGGATGAACCGGGTCAGCGCGCCATGCGCCCGATCCAGCGTCATGCCGTGCAGGTCGATCCGGCCCTCGGGCGCCAGCTTGCCCTTTTTCATCCGGCCGAACGTCTTGCGATCCATCGCGACCGGCGCACCATTCAACGCGTCACGCAGGCTGGGCGCCAGGTCATGCGTGCCGGTGATGGGCTGCGCGCTTTGGCCGACGGTGAATTCGGGCAGACGCGTCTGTGGCTTCTTGGTGGGCTTGGGTTTGGGATGCGGCGCCTCGTGCGCGGGGCGGTCGGGATGCAAGCGCTGCGTGGTATCTGCCACCTTGCGCCACAGCTCGACCTCGTCCGGGCGCAGGCGCCGCCGGGTCATTGCTCTCCCTCGGGCAGCAGGGCGTAGGCACGTTGAATGGGCAAAAGCACCATCATCCGGCCCGGATCGCGCAGCCGCCCCGCCGCGCGGCCCGCCTGATCGCCGGTGCCGAAAAAGATATCGGCCCGCTGCGCCCCCTTGATGGCCGATCCGGTATCCTGCGCGATCATCAGGCGGCGGATCGGGTTCTGCCCCTCTTTTTCCACCCAGACCGGCGCACCCAAAGGCACAAAACTTGGGTCAACGGCAACCGTGCGCATCGTGGTGATCGAGCGGTTCATCGCCCCCAACGGCCCGCGGTCGGCAGGCACCTCGGACACTTCGCGGAAAAAGACGTAAGACGGGTTGTGCCACAGCAGCTCTTGCCCCTCGGCGGGGTTGCGGCGGACCCAGTTCTTGATCACCTGGGCCGACACCTGGTGCGGCTTGTAGATGCCGCGCCGGACCAGCTCGACCCCGATCGAGCGATAGTTATGCCCGTTCGAGCCGCCATACCCCACGCGGATCGTCCGGCCATCGGGCAGGCGCACCCGCCCCGATCCCTGGACCTGAAGGAAAAACAGCTCGACCGGGTCATCGACCCAGACGATTTCCAATCCCCGGCCAGCAAGCGCGCCGCCTTCTTCGATCTGGCGGCGCGTCAGGAATTGGCTGGCGCCGCGGGCCTCGGGCGGCATCGCATACAGCGGATAGCGATAGCGCGCATCGGGGCGCAGGCTGCCGTCAAGCTCGGGTTCGAAATAGCCGGTGAACAGCGCCTCTTGCCCGTCTTCGATCAAGACGGGGCGAAAGAACAGTTCGAAAAAGGCGCGGGGGTTTTCGATATTGTCGGCCACCGCGCAAAGCGAGGCCCAATCGGGCGGATCCATGTCACCGCAGGTGTTGCGAAAGGTGGCAAGCGCGGCGGCGTGGTCGTCAGTGTCCCAGCCTTTCAGGTCGCTGAAATCCAGCACCTTGTAGGTGGGTTCGGCGCGGGCCCCTGTCGTCATCGCCAGAACCCCCGCCAGAACAACAGCCCACAGCGCCGGCCGCATCACTCACCCGTGGCGACCAGCTGCCAGTTGGGATCGTCGCTGCCCATCTTGCGCGCAAAGGTCCAGACATCGCGCTGGCGCTTGATCTCGTTCGGCTTGCCCTCGACGATTTCGCCGGCATTGTCGCGCACGACCGATGTAAGCTCGCCCACGAAACGCACGCTGACCTCGGCCTCTTGGGTGGCATCGTCGAATGTGGCGCTGTCCAGCGCCAGCTCACGCAGGCCGATAAACTCGGCTTCGACGGTCAGGCCCTGCTTTTCGCGCGCCTCGACCACTTCGGCGAAGGCATCGTAAATGTCAGGCGACAGGAACGGCTTGATCTCGGCCAGGTCGCCGCGTTCGAACCCCATCAGGATCATTTCATATGCGCCGCGCGCACCCTGCAAGAACTCGGCCACGGAAAAAGACGGCTCGATCCGCTTCATCTTGGCCAGAGCCTGCGCGGTTTCGCTGCCTTCCTCGGCGTGGTCGGTGATGTCGTGATCGGGGCCACCTTCGATCACCGCGAAATCGGGGCGGCGACGCTCGGTCTCGGGGCTGCGCGGGTTGTCCATGCGCGGGCGTTCATACCCCTCGCGCGTGCCCAGAACGCTTTTCAGGCGCAAAATCAGGAACACGGCGATTCCGGCAAGAACCAGAAGCTGAAGAATGGGGTTGTTCATCATATCCTCTTGAACGGGGCATGGTAACGGTCGGGTCGCGTTACTATGTAGGTGACGCAATGGGCCGAGTCCACCGCGCGGCCCGCCAAAAAGCAGGAGAGCCGCATGTGGTTGCTCGTGGCGTTCATCGCCGTTCCGATAATCGAAATCGCGCTGTTCATACAGGTTGGCGGCGCAATCGGCACCTGGCCGACGCTGGCCATCGTCGTGTTGACGGCTGTCATCGGCACCATGATGATGCGCGCGCAAGGCGCAATGGCGCTGCGCGATCTGCAATCTTCGTTCGACAATCTGCGCGACCCGACCGAGCCGCTGGCCAATGGCGCGATGATCCTGGTGGCTGGCGTTTTGCTGCTGACGCCGGGTTTTTTCACCGATGCGCTGGGTCTGTCGCTGCTGATCCCGCAGGTGCGCAAGGCGGTTTTCGCCTATGTTCGGTCGCGCGTTACCGTGCACAGCGTGCATTACGGTCGGCAAGGCCCCGGCCCGCGTGATCCGCGTCGCCCGCATACGGGCCGGGATGACGTGATCGACGGCGAATATCACGAAGTCGATGAAAACGCGCAACATGTCGAACCGCCCAAGCGGCCAACACACCGTCCCACGGGTTGGACCAAGCATTGAGGCCCCCGGGCCATCCTGCTAGAACCCGCTCAACAGATAATCCGTTTGGAGAGTGAAATGGCCGAAAACGAAGCGCCCCAGGGCCAGCAGCAACAACCGCAGGTCAAGATGAACATCCTGACCCAGTTCATCCGCGACCTGTCGTTCGAAAACATCCTGTCGCAAAAAGGCGTGCAGGGTGAGGTTCAGCCCGACGTGTCGGTGCAAGTGAATCTGGACGCCAAAAAGCGCAGCACCGACCACCAGTTCGAGGTGGTGACCAAGCTGCAGGTCGAATCCAAGGCCAAGGACAGCGACGCCAAGCTGTTCCTGCTTGAACTGGAATACGCCGGCATCTTTCACATCGAAGGTGTGCCGGATGACCAGATGCACCCGTTTTTGTTGATCGAATGCCCGCGGATGCTGTTCCCGTTCGTGCGCCGGATCGTGTCCGACGTGACGCGTGATGGGGGTTTCCCGCCGCTGAACCTGGAAAACATCGATTTCGTGCAGCTGTACCGGAACGAACTGGCCCGCCGTCAGCAGCAACAGCAGCCGAACGGCCAAACGGCCGGCGCCTGACGCCTAGCCCAGTTTCGACCAAAGCGCGCCGTCGCCCATCGCCTTTACAAAGGCGTCATGGGCGGCGGCTTCTTCTTTTGTAACACGCGATGGCAGGGGCGCGGGGCGCGGTTGCGGCTTCCACGCCGCATTGTCGGGGCCGCTGCCTCCCGTTTGCACAGCAGCCAGCGCGAAATCGGGCTGCCGCCCGCCGATCAGCTCAAGATACACCTCGGCCAGGATTTCCGAGTCGAGCAACGCGCCATGCAACGTGCGGGACGAGTTGTCGATGCCGAACCGGCGGCACAGCGCATCCAGCGATGCGGGCGAGCCCGGAAATTTCTGCCGCGCCATGCCCAGCGTGTCGACCGCGCGCTCCCACGCCAGTTCGGGCAGGCCCATCCAGCGCAGCTCGGCGTTCAGGAATTTCATGTCGAAGGCGGCGTTGTGAATGACCAGCTTGGCATCGCCCACGAATTCGAAAAACGCGCGGCCAACATCCTTGAATACCGGCTTGTCGCGCAGGATCACCTCGCCCTCTTTGGGCGGTCGCGGGTTGGTCAGCAGGTCGGGGCCGATGCCATGAATTTCGAACGCGCCGTCGGGCATGTCGCGTTCTGGGTTGATGTATTGATGATAGGTGCGACCGGTCGGCATGTGGTTCCACAGCTCGATCGCGCCGATTTCGACGATACGGTCGCCTTGTTCAGGCTCGAACCCGGTGGTTTCGGTATCCAGAACGATCTCACGCATCTTTCATCCGGCTCCTGATATCGGTGACCACATCCTGCACCTGTTGGCGGGCGTGGTCCATCGTGTCGGTGACAATCACGTAATCCGCGCGCGCCCGTTTTTCTGCGTCCGGCATCTGCTTGGCGCGGATGGCGTTGAACTGATCCTCGGTCATGGTGCCGCGGGCCAGAACACGGGCGCGCTGTGTGTCAGCATCGACGCTGACAACCGCCACCGCGTCCATGCGCGCGTCACCGCCGGTTTCAAACAACAAAGGGATGTCGAACACCAGTATATCGGCCTTTGCACTGGTAATGAACTGTTCCCGGTCTTGGCCCACCAGGGGGTGCACAATGGTTTCGATGCGTTTCAGCGCCGTCGGGTCGGCACCGATGATCTGTTTCAGCGCATCGCGCGACACGGCCCCATCGACAATCGCCTGCGGAAAAGCGGCTTGCATCGATTCGACCGCCGCGCCGCCCTTTGCATAAAGCCGGTGCACCGCGGCATCGGCATCCCATACGGCACAGCCCGCATCGGCAAACAGGCGGGCGGTGGTCGATTTTCCCATCCCGATCGAGCCGGTCAATCCAAGCCGAAAGGTCATCGCAATGCCGCCGATCGCGCGTCATCGTCCACCGTGGGCCGCACCCCGAACCAGCGTTCGAACGCGGGCACCGCCTGGTGCAACAACATGCCAAGCCCATCCACCGTAACGCATCCACGTTCTTCAGCGGCTTTTAGCAAGCGGGTTTGCAAAGGTGCATATACCAGGTCCGTGACAACGGCGCCTTTCTGCAAACCATCCAGCGGCACGCGCATCTCGGGCTTGCCGACCATGCCCAGGCTGGTGGTGTTCACGACCGTTGCCGCGTCTTCCAGCATATTACCCGCCTGCACCCAATCGACCACTTTCAGCCTTTTGCCGAAATCCTGTTGCAGCCCCTCGGCCCGGATCCGCGTGCGGTTCGAGATCAGGATTTCTGGCACGCCTACATCCAGCAGCGAGGCCACGACCGCCCGCGCCGCGCCGCCCGCACCCAGAACCGCCGCCGGGCCGGCCTTTGGGTCCCAATCGGGCGCGCCCTGGCGCAGGTTTTCCACGAAACCGTATCCATCTGTGTTGTCGGCGTGAATCTTGCCGTCTTTCCGAAAGATCAGCGTATTCGCCGCGCCGATCAGGATCGCGCGGTCGGTGACAAGGTCGGCGATCTCCATCACCTTTTCCTTGTGTGGCACGGTGATATTGACCCCGACAAAGCCGGCGCGCGGCAGTGTGGTGATGACCTGTTTCAGGTTTTCGGCCGATACGTCCATGGGTACGTAAAACCCTTGAATCCCATAGGTTTTCAGCCAGTGCGCATGCAGTTGCGGCGACTTGGAGTGCGCGACGGGTGACCCGATCACACCGGCCAGCGGAATACGCGTGTCCGTCATTGTTGCAGATCCCCCCGCAAGGTCAGGTAATTCAGGATTTCCAAAAGCGGCATCCCCAGCACGGTAAAATAATCGCCTTCGACGCGCGAAAACAAGCGAACGCCTTCCTCTTCCAGCTTGTAGGCGCCGACACTGGCTGAAATGCCGGGCCAGTTCCGATCCAGATAGCCATCAAGAAATTCATCCGAAAAGTCGCGCATCATCAACCGCACCGTGCCGACGAAACGCCAGATCGGTTGCCCGTCTTCGCAGATCACGGCGGCTGACAGCAATTGGTGCCGCTGACCGCGCAGGCGCTGCAATTGGGTGCGGGCATCGTCGCGTGTTTTCGGTTTTGTCAGCAGCTCTTTTTCGAAACTCAGAACCTGGTCGCAGCCCAAGACCAATCTGCCGGGCATACGGTCGCTGATCTTGCGGGCCTTCAGCTCGGCCAACGCATCGGCGATATCGCGGGCGCTGGCTTGTTCGGCCAACAGCGCGTCGCGTACCATGTCTTCGTCGACACGGGCGATTTGCACGTCGAAATCGACACCCGCCTGGCGTAGCATCTGCTGGCGAATGGGCGACCCCGAGGCCAGGATCAGCGTGTGAGACATGTGGATAACCCGGTGATAAACGTTAGGGATTTCTTAAGGAAGATTGAGGGGTAATTCCACCGCCCGCTTGCAGGGGTGGAAAACGCCCCTGTGCCAAGCCGTTTCAGGGCAAGTCCCCCACCTGTGCAAGGGATAACAGGGCCCACGTGGATAACTTGCCTGTTCTTGTGTTTTCCACAAGGTGATACACACAATGTGGCGAAAATGAGGCAGATTAAAGTATTGAAATTAAGAAATAAAAACTGAAATCCACATTTCCAAGCCTGGTCTTGAAACCATCTTTCCCCATGTGCGCAGAACCGGGGTAACACGATAATCCACAGGCAGGAGCGCCCCCTACATAATCATCATCTCTTTCTTTATAAATATATTGATATTAAGAGGGGCCGGACGAACCCGGGGCGCCTCATGTCTGACCTTCTTGCCATCCTCTATCCTTGGAACAAGGCCATTCATATCATGGCGGTGATCACGTGGATGGCGGGTATTTTCTATTTGCCCCGTCTTTTCGTCTATCACGCAGAACAGGCGCAGGTCGGCGACAGCCGGGACGAGGTATTCCGGATCATGGAATACAAGCTACTGCGCTATATCATGAATCCGTCGATGATCGTTGTCTGGGTGTTCGGCCTGGCGCTGGTGTTCACGCCCGGGATCGTCGATTGGGGCATGGTCTGGCCCTGGACCAAGGCGGTGTCGGTTCTGGCGATGACATGGTTTCATCATTGGCTGGGGCTTCGGCGCAAAGACTTTGCCGCTGGTAACAATCAGCTGGCGGGCCGCCGCTATCGCATGATGAACGAGGTGCCGACGATCCTGATGATCGTCATCGTGCTGTCGGTGGTCATCAAGTTCTAAGTTTGACTCGCGCGGCGCCGACGCGTATGACAGCGCCCGAGCCGCCCGTCCGGGCGGATGTCTTCCAGTCACAGAAATCACCCCGCGCGGCATGGGCCGTGCTATGGGCGTGCAAGGTATATCCCGATGTCCGAGAACCGTCTGAACCTGTCCGATCTCAAGGCGAAAAGCCCCAAAGACCTTTTGGCCATGGCCGAAGAACTTGAGATCGAAAATGCATCCACCATGCGCAAGGGTGAGATGATGTTCCAGATCCTGCGCGAAATGGCCGACGAAGGGTGGGAGGTCGGCGGCGATGGTGTGCTGGAAGTGCTGCAAGACGGCTTTGGCTTTCTGCGTTCGCCCGAGGCGAACTATCTGCCCGGGCCCGACGATATCTACGTCTCGCCCGACATGATCCGGCAATACGCGCTGCGCACCGGTGACACGGTCGAAGGCGTCATCAAGGCGCCCGATGATAACGAGCGGTATTTCGCTCTGACCAGCGTTGGTAGGATCAACTTTGAAGAGCCCGAAAAAGCCCGCCACAAGATCGCGTTTGACAACCTGACGCCGCTTTATCCCGACGAGCGGCTGAAGATGGAGATCGAGGATCCGACGATCAAGGACCGCTCGGCCCGGATCATCGACCTGGTGTCGCCTATTGGTAAAGGGCAGCGGTCGCTGATCGTGGCCCCGCCGCGGACGGGTAAGACGGTTCTGCTGCAAAACATCGCGCATTCGATCGAAACCAATCACCCCGAATGCTATTTGATCGTTCTACTGATCGACGAACGCCCCGAAGAAGTCACCGACATGCAGCGCAGCGTGAAGGGCGAGGTCGTTTCGTCGACCTTTGATGAACCGGCGACGCGCCACGTGGCCGTGTCGGAAATGGTGATAGAAAAAGCCAAGCGTCTGGTCGAACATAAACGAGATGTTGTTATCTTGCTTGACTCGATAACAAGACTTGGTAGGGCCTTCAACACCGTTGTGCCATCGTCTGGTAAGGTTCTGACCGGTGGTGTGGATGCCAACGCGTTGCAACGGCCCAAGCGTTTTTTCGGTGCCGCTCGGAACATCGAAGAGGGGGGTAGCCTGACGATCATCGCCACCGCACTGATCGACACCGGCAGCCGGATGGACGAGGTGATCTTTGAAGAATTCAAGGGCACCGGCAACAGCGAAATCGTGCTGGATCGAAAGGTGGCAGACAAGCGCGTGTTCCCGGCGATCGACATTCTGAAATCCGGCACACGGAAAGAGGATCTGCTGGTCGACAAGGCTGACCTGGCGAAAACCTATGTGCTGCGCCGTATCCTGAACCCGATGGGCACGACCGATGCAATCGAATTCCTGCTGTCGAAGTTGAAGCAGACCAAGACGAACTCGGAATTCTTCGACTCCATGAACACCTGACGCGCGATCGGCGCCGAGGTTTGACCGATGGACACGATTTTTGCCCTTGCCACAGCCCCGGGCAAGGCCGGGGTCGCGGTGATCCGCGTATCCGGCCCGTCGGCGTTTGACGCTGGTGAAAGGTTGGCGGGAGCCGTGCCCACGCCGCGCTATGCCAGTTTGCGCCGCTTGCGCGATGCGTCGGGGGCAACGCTGGATGATGCGCTGGTGCTATGCTTTGAGAAAGGGCACAGCTTTACCGGCGAGCGCGTGGTTGAATTCCAGATCCACGGGTCACAGGCGATCATCGGCGCGCTTCTGCGCGAGCTGGGCCAGATCGACGGGCTGCGAATGGCCGAACCGGGCGAGTTCACACGCCGTGCATTGGAAAACGGCCGGCTGGATCTGACCCAGGTCGAAGGCTTGGCCGACCTGATCGAGGCCGAAACCGAAGCGCAGCGCAAACAGGCGCAAACCCTGTTGGAAGGCGCCATTGGCGAAAAGGCCGAGATTTGGCGCACCCATCTGATCCGCGCGGCTGCTCTGCTAGAGGCGGTGATCGACTTTGCCGACGAAGAGGTGCCCGAGGATGTGTCGGACGAGGTTTTACTGCTGATCGATAGAACCCGCGAAGCCGTCGAAACCCAGTTGCGTGGCATAGATGCGGCCGAACGTGTGCGCCAAGGGTTCGAAGTGGCTATTGTTGGTGCCCCGAATGTAGGAAAGTCGACCCTGCTGAACGCGCTTGCGGGGCGCGAGGCGGCGATCACCTCGGAATACGCGGGCACAACGCGCGACGTGATCGAGGTGCGTATGGATTTGGGTGGCTTGCCGGTCACTGTTCTGGATACTGCCGGTTTGCGCGATACCGACGATCATGTTGAGGGTATCGGCATCGCACGCGCCCGCGACCGGGCGCAGCGCGCGGATTTGCGCGTTTTTCTGATCGATGGTGACAGCCCCGATATGGAACCGCTGCCGGGTGATATCGTCATTCAGGCCAAGGCCGATTTGCGCGGCGATGGCGTTTCCGGCAAGACGGGGCAGGGCGTGGGTGCCTTGGTTCGGCAGATAACCGATTGTCTTTTGTCGCAAGCGTCACAAGCCGGCCTTGCCTCGCGCGAACGGCATCGGTTGGCATTGGCACAAGCGGTTGATGGGCTTGGGCTGGCTGAATCCCATGTGAGAATCGGCGAGGATCGTTATGATCTGGCGGCAGAAGAGCTGCGAAATGTCGTGCGTTCCCTTGAATCGCTTGTCGGTCGTATAGATGTGGAAAATCTGCTGGACGAGATCTTTGCCAGCTTTTGCCTTGGGAAGTGAGGAGTGTTTCACGTGAAACATTTTGACTTCGATGTTCTGGTTGTCGGCGGCGGTCATGCCGGTGCAGATGCGGCACACGCGGCCGCCCGCATGGGTGCGCGCACCGCGTTGGTCACTTTGCGGCGTGAGTCTATCGGCGTAATGTCGTGCAATCCGGCCATTGGCGGACTGGGCAAGGGCCATCTTGTCCGTGAAATTGATGCGCTGGACGGCGTGATGGGACGCGTTGCGGACAAGGCTGGTATCCAGTTCCGTTTGCTTAACCGCCGCAAAGGGCCTGCGGTGCAAGGGCCACGTGCGCAATCGGACCGCAAGATTTACCGAACCCAGATGCTAGCCGAGATCGAGGCACAGCCGAACCTGACTATCGTAGAAGGTGAGGCAACCGATTTCCTGATGGACGGTGACCGTGTCAAAGGCTTGCGGCTGGCCGATGGCAGCGAATTGCGCGCCAAGGCGACCGTTCTGACAACGGGCACGTTCCTGCGTGGCGTCATTCATATCGGTGACGTGTCGCGCCCCGGCGGACGGATGGGCGACAAGCCATCGGTCAAGCTGGCCGAGCGGATCGACAGCTTTAACCTGCCCTTGGGCCGACTGAAAACCGGCACGCCGCCGCGGCTGGACGGTCGCACGATTGCCTGGGACCAGCTTGAATCACAGCCGGGTGATGACGATCCCGTGATGTTTTCATTCCTGTCCAAGGCGCCATTTGTGCGGCAAGTGGCCTGCGGGATCACCCACACGAACGAGCGAACGCACGAGATTATCCAGCAAAACCTGGAGCGCTCGGCCATGTATGGTGGGCATATCGAAGGCGTCGGTCCGCGTTATTGCCCGTCGATCGAGGATAAGGTTGTGCGTTTCGCCGACAAGACCTCGCACCAGATTTTCCTGGAGCCCGAGGGGCTGGACGATCACACCGTGTATCCCAACGGCATTTCGACCTCTCTGCCCGAGGATGTGCAGCAAGACTATGTGCACTCCATCGTTGGCTTGGAAAAGGCCGAGATTTTGCAACCGGGCTATGCGATCGAATACGACTACGTCGATCCGCGTGCATTGGACCTCCGCCTTGCTGTGCGGGATGTGCCCGGGCTTTTCCTGGCGGGGCAGATCAACGGTACCACCGGGTATGAAGAGGCCGCTGCACAGGGCCTGGTCGCCGGCCTGAACGCAGCGGCCGAGGCGCTGGAGCGGGGCCCGATCGTGTTCAGCCGCGCCGACAGCTATATCGGCGTGATGATCGACGATTTGACCACGCGGGGCGTGACCGAGCCCTATCGCATGTTCACCTCTCGCGCAGAATTTCGGCTTTCGCTTCGGGCGGATAATGCCGATCAGCGCCTGACGCCAAAGGGGTTGGAGCTCGGCTGTGTAGGTGAGGTGCGGAAAACGGCGTTTCTGTCAAAGATGGAACGGCTTGAGGCCGCAAAAGCGCGGCTTGAGGCCGAAACATTCACCCCACGTCAGATCGCTGATCTGGGCCTGACAGTCAACCAGGACGGCGCGCGGCGAAGCGGCTTTCAGATCCTGGCCTTTCCCGATGTTACATTTGAACACCTGTTGGGCCTTGATCCCTCACTCGATGACGTAGACAGCGAGACGCGCCAGCAGCTGGAGCGGGACGCGCTGTACGCCAACTATATCGAGCGGCAGAAACGCGATGTCGAGGCGATGAAGCGGGACGAAATGCAGGAGATTCCGGCCTCTTTCGATTTTTTCGTGATTGACGGGCTGTCGAATGAGTTGAAAGGCAAGCTTTCCAAGGCGCGTCCAGGTAACTTGGCGCAGGCGTCGCGCGTGGATGGGATGACCCCGGCGGCGCTGACCTTGATCCTGGCGCGGTTGCGTCGTGAAAAGCGCGAGAAACCCGCATGATGGATGCGGCGCGCGCGCCCGATGTTTCACGTGAAACAATGGATCGGCTGACCCAATACGTCGCGCTTTTGGGAAAGTGGAACCCAAAGATCAATCTGGTCAGTAAGACCACACTGGCCGAGGCGTGGACGCGCCATATCGTGGATTCTTTGCAAATCCTGTCGCTTGCGCCCTTCAGTTGGGGCAGGTGGGTCGATCTGGGCAGCGGTGGTGGGTTTCCGGGGCTGGTCATCGCGATCGCCGCAGCCGAACAAAACCCGCAGGGCCACGTTACGCTGGTTGAAAGCGACCAGCGAAAATGCGCGTTTCTGCGCACGGTCATCCGCGAAACCGGCGTGAATGCCACGGTCGTCGCCAAGCGAATCGAGGCTGTGCCACCGTTGCGCGCCGACGTGATTTCGGCCCGCGCACTTGCAGATCTATCGACGCTTTTGTCGTTTGTTCAGCGGCACGGCGCAGCAAACAGCATCGCCCTTTTTCCGAAGGGCGCCACCTGGGAAAAAGAGCTATCCCAAGCCCAAGCACAGTGGGAATTCGCCTTTGAACCGTATAAAAGCGAAACAGAAGAAAAAGCCGTGATTTTGAGGATTGAGGGAGTCGCCCGTGTCTGATCCGACCCGCCCCCCGGGGCCGCGCATCATCGCTGTTGCTAATCAGAAGGGTGGCGTGGGTAAAACAACCACGGCCATAAACCTGGCGGCGGCCTTGGTCGCCCAGGGGCAGCGCGTTTTGATCATAGATCTTGATCCGCAGGGCAATGCCTCGACCGGTTTGGGAATCGAGGTCGAGGACCGCGAGTTCACGACCTACGAATTGCTTCTTGAAGACCTCGAGCTGCGCCAGGTGATCCTGCCCACGGAAACCGATGGGCTATTCATTGTTCCGGCCACGATTGACCTAAGCTCGGCCGATATCGAGCTTATCGCCAATGAAAAGCGCAGTTTCCTTTTGCACGACGCGCTGCGCCAGCACGCGATGGACGAGTTTCGCTTTGATTATATCCTGATCGACTGCCCGCCATCGCTGAACCTTTTGACGGTCAACGCGATGGTCGCCGCGCATTCGGTTTTGGTGCCGCTACAATCTGAATTCTTTGCGCTTGAAGGCTTGTCGCAGCTGATGCTGACCATTCGCGAGGTGCGGCAAACCGCCAATCCGAACCTCAGAATCGAAGGTGTTGTGTTGACCATGTATGACCAACGCAACAGGTTGAGTCAGCAGGTCGAACAAGATGCCCGCGACAACTTGGGCGAACTGGTGTTCAAAACCATGATTCCGCGCAATGTGCGCGTGTCCGAGGCGCCGTCTTACGCTGTGCCGGTGCTCAATTACGATCCGAACTCAAAGGGTGCGCAGGCCTATCTGGCCCTGGCTCAAGAAATGCTGCGGAATCACGCACGGATGGCGGCCTAGCCGAAGGGAGCAGGAAATGGAAAAGAAAACCAAATCGCGCGGGTTGGGCCGTGGGCTGTCTGCGCTGATGGCCGATGTCACCCCGGAAGACAGCAGCACAGCCGACGCGCCGCGCCGTGCAGACATGGTTGTGCCGATCGAGCGCATTCACCCGAACCCCGATCAGCCGCGGCGCAGCTTTACGCCCGAGCAGTTGCAGGAATTGGCGGACTCGATCAAGGAAAAGGGCGTGATCCAGCCCCTGATCGTGCGGCCGCGTCCGGGTGACGAGGGCGCTTACGAGATTGTCGCTGGTGAACGCCGCTGGCGTGCGTCGCAGATGGCGCAGTTGCATGAGATCCCGGTAATCGTGCGCCAGTACGACGATACCGAGGTTCTGGAAGTCGCGATCATCGAAAACATCCAGCGCGCCGATCTGAACCCGGTGGAAGAAGCTGCCGGTTACAAGCAGCTGATGGATAAATTCGGCCACACGCAGGAAAAGCTGTCCGAAGTTCTGGGCAAAAGCCGCAGCTATATCGCCAACCTCGTGCGTCTGCTGTCATTGCCGGATGAGGTTCAGGGCTATTTGCGCGACGGCGCGCTGTCGACCGGGCATGCCCGCGCGTTGATTACCGCCGATGATCCGGCCGCCCTTGCGCGGCAGGTCATCAAGAAAGGCCTTTCTGTTCGCGAGACGGAAAAGTTGGCCAAGAAAGGCGCCGCGCCGTCTGGAAACTCGGGCGCGAAGCCGGCCAAAGCGACGGCTCGCGAGAAAGATGCCGACACCAAGGCGCTTGAGGGCGATCTTTCAGCGGGTTTGGGCATGAAGGTCGAGATAAATCACCATTCCGGGCAGGAATCGGGTCGCATCACGATCAGCTATGACACGCTCGAACAGCTGGATGATCTGTGTATGCGCCTGTCGCGCTAGCCGCTGGGCCGGGTCCAGATAAAGGTCAGCACGCAAACTAAAACCGTGGCCTGGATTGCCAGGATCTGCCACCGCAGGCCCATCACCAGGGACAGGCCAAAGACGGCAATGATCGAGAGGGTGGCGATCCGTTTGGCCCGCAGGCCGATTGCGCCGCGCTCTTGCCAATCAATGGTGGGCGGCCCGAATGTTGGGTGGCCCAGCAGCCAGCTGTGCAGCCGTTCCGACGAGCGGGCAAAAAAGAACGCGGCCAGCAGCATGAAGGGCACCGTCGGCACAAGCGGCAGAAAGACGCCGATCACCCCGCAGGCAACCGACAAAAGCCCCAGGCTTGCCCAGACAAAGCGCATGTCATTCGACCAATAGCTGCTCCAAAACGGCATTCAGAACCATCCGCCCTTGCGGCGTGACGCGCAGATGCGTCGGGCCGTGATCGATCATGCCGATTTCCGAAAGATAGCGCAGTTTTTGCGGCGGCAAAGGGTGCCCGGCGACCCGTTCATAGCGTTGCGGGTCAATCCCTTCGACCAGGCGCAGGCCCATCATCAGGAATTCGGCGGCTTGCTCGTCGGTCCCAAGGGGCGTTATCACCTCATCCGCGCTCCCGGCCTCGGCCTGTTGCATCCATTTCCCCGGCGCGCGCCACTGCTCGGTGGCGTGGCGGGTGCCGTTCAGCGTCAGCCGCCCATGTGCGCCGGGGCCGATTCCAACGTAATCGCCATAGCGCCAATAGACCCTGTTATGCCGCGATTCCGCGCCGGGCCGCGCGTGATTGGACACCTCATAGGCCGGCATCCCCGCATCTTCGCAGATCTCTTGCGTGGCCTGATACATGTCGGCGGCCACATCATCCACGGGCAGGCCGCGCAGCTTGCCGGCGTTGTATCGGTCGCCAAAGGCGGTGCCTTGTTCGATGGTCAGCTGGTAAAGCGACAGGTGATCCACCGCCATGCTCAGCGCCTCGGTCAGCTCGGTGCGCCAATCGGCCAGGGTTTGATCCTGTCGGGCATAGATCAGGTCGAAACTGACGCGGTCGAACTGCGCACGGGCGATGTCAAAGGCGCGCCGGGCCTCGGCCACGCTGTGCAGGCGGCCCAAACGGCGCAAATCGTCGTCGTTCAGCGCCTGTATCCCCATCGACACGCGATTGACGCCGGCCTGCGCATAGCCCGCAAACCGCCCGGCCTCGACCGAGGTTGGGTTCGCTTCCAGCGTCACTTCAAGATCGTTGGCGGCGGGCCAGTGGTGGCGGATGCGTTCGACCACACCAGCAACCACATCCGGTTGCATCAAGCTGGGCGTGCCGCCCCCGAAGAAGATCGAGGTCAGAACCCGCCCCGGCACCAATTCGGCCATGCGGTCAATTTCCGAAATATAGGCTCTAAGCCAGCGGGATTGGTCGATTTCCGCCACCACGTGACTGTTGAAATCGCAGTATGGGCATTTGGCCTGGCAGAACGGCCAATGCACATAAACGCCAAAGCCGCCCTCTTGCCAGTCGTCAGCCAAAGCAGCCTGCAACGAACTTGGCAAAGGCATCGGCCCGGTGGCTGATCTTGTTCTTTTCCCAGCGATCCATTTCGCCGAACGTCACGTCATAACCATCCGGTTGAAAGATCGGGTCATAGCCGTGCCCCTGATCGCCCCGCATCGGCCAGACGACTTGCCCGGGCATCACACCCGGAAACACCTCGTCATGCCCATCGGGCCAGGCCAATACCAGCGTGCAACAGAACCGCGCGGTCCAGGGCTGCGGCGCACCGGATTTCACCAGCGCGTCATGGGCACGCGTCATCGCCATCACGAAATCGCGCCCATTGTCGGTTTCGGCCCAATCGGCGGTATAGACGCCGGGCGCATTATCCAGCGCCTCGATCTCGATCCCGCTGTCATCGGATAGGGCGGGCAGGCCGGTGGCCTTGGCCGCGGCGTGGGCCTTGATCCGGGCGTTTTCGACGAATGTCGTGCCATCCTCGACCGGCTCGGGCAGGTTCATCTCGGCCGCGCCCACGACCTTGACGCCAAAGGGCTGCAACAGATCGGCGATCTCTTCCAGCTTGCCCTTGTTGTGGGTCGCGACCAGCATCGTGTCGCCCTGAAATGCGCGTGTCATTTTACGGCGGCCATCTGCGCGGCGACCAGCTCGGACACGCCTTTTTCGGCCAGGTCCAGCAACTGGTTCATCTGGTCGCGGCTGTATGTGGCGCCCTCGGCGCTCATCTGCACCTCGATCAACCGGCCATCGGCCAGCATGATGAAATTGCCGTCGACACCGGCCTCGGAATCCTCGGGGTAATCCAGGTCCAGCACCGGTTGACCGGCATAGATACCACATGACACCGCCGCCACCGGCGACACCAGTGGATCAGAGATCACGTCGCCCGCCTTCATCAGCTTGTCGACCGCCAGCTTCAGCGCCACCCAGCCCCCGGTGATCGACGCGCAGCGCGTGCCGCCATCGGCCTGGATCACGTCGCAATCCACGGTGATCTGCCGTTCACCCAGGGCCACGCGATCCACGCCCGCGCGCAGGCTACGCCCGATCAGGCGCTGAATTTCCACAGTGCGGCCGCCCTGTTTTCCTGCCGTCGACTCGCGCCGCATCCGGCTGGTCGTCGACCGGGGCAGCATCCCGTATTCCGCCGTCACCCAGCCCAGACCCGAGCCCTTGATAAAGGGCGGCACACGGTCCTCGATCGTGGCGGTGCACAGAACATGGGTGTCCCCCATGCGGATCATGCACGACCCTTCGGCATGTTTCGTAACGCCGGTTTCGATTGAAACCGGGCGCATTTCGCTTAAATCTCGTCCAGACGGGCGCATGGCATCTCCTCGCTTTACACACAGGGGATACAGGCGGGGCAGGGCGATGCGCAACCCCGATTGACCTTTGCAAAACATCCCCTTTAATGGCCTCTGCCTTGAGGTTGCGACCATGCCGGATGACAACAACATTCTGGACGAATTGAACGACCGCTCACGCGAGGTATTTCGGCGCGTGGTCGAAGGTTACCTTGAAAGCGGCGATCCGGTCGGCAGCCGCACCCTGACCCGAACAATGAGCGAAAAGGTCAGCGCCGCAACCGTCCGCAACGTGATGCAGGATCTGGAATTTCTGGGCCTTTTGGGCAGTCCCCATGTCAGCGCGGGCCGCGTGCCCACGCAATTGGGCCTGCGCCTTTTTGTCGACGGCCTGCTCGAAGTGCGCGACCTGGATCAAAACGACCGGCAGAAAATCGACGAAACCGCCAGCAGCAACAGCCAGGACGTGGGCGGCCTGCTGGATCGGGTCAGCACCGCATTGTCAGGTGTCACGCAAGGTGCATCACTGGTTCTGGCGCCCAAGCACGAGGCGCCGATCAAGCATGTCGAGTTCGTGAACCTTGGCGCCGACCGCGCGCTGGTGGTTCTGGTTTTTGCCGATGGCCATGTGGAAAACCGTCTGTTCACCCCGCCGCCGGGGCAAACCCCTGCCTCGATGCGTGAGGCCGCGAATTTCCTGAATGCGCTTGCCGAGGGTCGTACACTCAGCGAATTGCGTGCGGTTATTCACAAGGAAATTGCCCGCCGGCGGCAGGAAATCGACACACTTGCGCGCGAGCTGGTCGAAAGCGGCCTGGCCCTGTGGGAGAACCAGGGCGAACGTGGCGAGCGCCTGATCGTCCGGGGTCGCTCCAACCTTCTGGCCGAAGATTCGTCCGAAGAAGACCTTGCGATGATCCGCAGCCTCTTTGACGATCTCGAACGTAAACGCGACATCGCCGAATTTCTTGAACTGGCCGAAGAAGGCGAAGGCGTGCGCATTTTTATTGGCTCGGAAAACAAACTTTTCTCACTTTCGGGTTCATCTTTGGTCGTGTCTCCATATATGAACGCTGATCGAAAGATTGTGGGCGCGGTGGGCGTGATTGGCCCCACGCGCCTGAATTATGGACGGATCGTGCCGATTGTGGATTACACGGCGCAGCTGGTCGGCAAGCTGATTTCCGACCGCAGTTAGAGGTGGAAGATGGCAGAGCGCAAGGAAGACGATTTCCTCGACGATATCGAACAGGCCGAGGCCGAGGCAAACGCCGAAGCCGAAGAAGAGATCTCGGACGAAGCGGTTGAGCTGGATACGCTCCGCGCCGAGCGGGATGAGTATCGCGACAAGTTCATGCGCGCCCTGGCCGATGCCGAAAACGCGCGTAAACGGGCCGACAAGGATCGGCGCGAGGCCGAGCAATACGCCGGTTCGAAACTGGCGCGCGATATGCTGCCCGTCTATGACAATCTGAAACGCGCGCTCGAGGCCGCGACCGACGAACAGCGCGAGGCGTTCGGCCCGCTTCTGGAAGGCGTCGAATTGACGCTGCGCGAATTGCTCAACGTTTTCAAAAAGCATGGCATCGAACGGATCAGCCCGGCCGAGGGCGATGCGTTCGACCCGCAGCTGCATCAGGCGATGTTCGAGGCCCCAGTCCCCGGCACCAAACACGGCCAGATCATCCAGGTATCTGCCGAGGGCTTCATGCTTTACGACCGACTGCTGCGCCCCGCGCAGGTGGGCGTGTCGTCGAATGCAGGCTAACTTAGGTATCCGACAGCTTGGCGCGCAGGTCGTATAGAACCTGCAACGCCTCGCGCGGGGTCAGGTCATCGGGGTGGATGGCGCGCAGCTGCTCTTCCACCTCGCTGGATTTGGCGGGTGCGCTGGGCGCCGGGGCAGGGGCCGCGGCAAACAGCGGCAGATCGTCGATCAACGCCTTGGGCTTGGCCGCGCCCTCGCGTTCCCCCTTTTCCAATGCGTCCAGAACGACACGCGCCCGCGCCACAACGCTGTCGGGCAGCCCGGCCAGCTTGGCCACCTGCACGCCATAAGACCGGTCCGCCGCGCCCTTGCGCACCTCGTGCAGAAAAATCACCTCGCCCTCATGCTCGCGCACGGCGACGGTGGCGTTGTCCACGCGCTCCAGCTTGCCCGCCAGCTGCGTCAACTCGTGGTAATGCGTCGCGAACAGGGCGCGGCAATGGTTCACCTCGTGCAGATGTTCCAGCGTCGCCCAGGCGATAGAGAGGCCATCATAGGTGGCGGTGCCGCGCCCGATCTCGTCCAGGATCACCAGCGCGCGATCGTCCGCCTGGTTCAAGATCGCTGCCGTTTCAACCATTTCCACCATAAAGGTCGACCGCCCCCGCGCCAGATCGTCCGAGGCACCGACACGGCTGAACAGCTGGCTGACCAGCCCGATATGCGCGCTGGTCGCGGGCACGAAACTGCCCGCCTGCGCCAACAGGGCGAACAGCGCGTTCTGCCGCAGAAACGTCGATTTACCCGCCATGTTCGGCCCGGTCAGCAACCAGATATCGGC